>JBPOJO010000506.1:0-2159 GCA_052033485.1 Bacteroidota bacterium
TTTACATATTTGCTAAGGTCTTTTTGATTGATGACTTCAATTTTTGAAGGTCTTTTATCTTTCTGCTCATCAAAATCTTTTTTGTAGTAAGGTGTTTCGTGACGTAACACAATTACTTGAGCGTAAGGTATATTTTGACGCTGAATATTAGCGGTTTCACCCATCATACCTTCAAAATAATTGTTGGCGTTTTGTTTATAATTAGACGTAACAAACTTTAAACCTAAGCAAAAAACAGGTTTTTCGTTGTGTGTAACAGTGATATCAATATCCTTTGGGTAATATTTGCCTTCTACGGTAAGTTCTTTAGAATTTTCGCCCAAATAATGAGTTTGGTACTTTTTTCCAAAAATATTTTGCAGTGTTTTTGCTAAAAAACTATGTATAGGTTTTAATTTTTCAGTGCTTCGCGCACCATACCTCAAATAGCTGTCAAAGGACAGCGAAAGTGCTTTCAAAAAGTCATTTTCATTGTAGATAATCATTTTTTTTTCATTTTTGGTACTTTCGTGCAAAATATTCACAAAAAAACAAAAAAAATCGCATTTACCTCATGTAAGCGCGCAAGGTACGCACGCGAAAGCAGTTTTGCAAATTTTTTTCTAAACACCAAAAACCCACACCAAAAAATAAGTGTGGGTTTGATTTATACCGCTCTAAAACTCCAATTTCTTCACATTATCATCGGGCACTCGGTCAATCAACAAGCGGTTCGGGTCTATCGCGACCTTTTCGGGCTTCTCTTTGACGGTAAATTCTAATTCGTTGTCCTTTTTAACAAATTTTACGCGCTGAATCAATATCGCTTGGTCGGTCTCCTCGCCTTTCTCCGCCGTTACTTATGTCCTAACAAGCGACTTTTTCAACCGACTCTAAGTCGTTTGTGAGGGCACAAACAACAACGGAGGAGAAATATTTGAGTTCTGACTTTTTTGGAAATTCAGTTTATGTTTCCAAAATCAAAAGATAAAACATTTTTTTCGCTTTCGGAATTTATTAATGCTTTTTGGGTACTCTGTTTAGTGCCTTGCGGTTTTAATATCGTAAATTCTTCTAAGACTTTTTTGTTGTAAGCTTTCCAACCACCCCGAAAATCACGGCTTGAAACCGCTATAAAATCAGCTAATCTTTGTGAATTTAATTGGGCTAACAAAAAATCATAATCTCCTTCATACTTAATGCAATAGCCGGAATAAAAAGTACTTTCCTCATTTTCCGTCAAGATAAAATTAGGTTTGTTATTCATCGGGGAAAATAAAATTTTCTTACCGAAACTTGTATCCAAACCCTGACTCCTGCCAAATGCGAACCACGCAACGGCGTTAGGAAGTCCATTATCACGCTTGTCTAATTCGTCTTTTACACTCAAAAAATACTTGTAAGCCAAAGGAAAATTGTTTTTTAAAATATTTTCAGGAATAATCTTATGCTTTCCGTTTATTTTTTGGTAAGGAAACAGAACATGCTGTTTAATTTCGTCAGTGCCGTTTTTGAGTTTAGAGGCTTTAATAATCGGTTTTAAAATTGCCTTTTCTAACTTTACCAAATCTTTAAAATGTGTTTTTGCCAATACAAAATCGGGTTCGTTTTCAATTTCTTGTACCGAAAATATATAAACTTTGTCGCAAAGTGTTGTAATGCCTACGTGAATTTTACAAATGTCCTTCAATTTTACCATAACAGCGGTAGCGTCTTTAAGCTCTTGCCGGTTTTCTTGCGTAGAAAGTTGCCAAATTTTTTGTTCTTTTATTTCGAGAAAACTAATTTTTCTAACTTCAAATTCTGTAATCGTTTTGGCGTACTCAAAAACGAAATTTTCCTTAGATTGTTTCCCAAAAATTGTAACAGCACTGTAAGTGGTAGCATTATTAAACAGTTGAATGTCAGCATAATTGGTAATTTTAATGATATTTTTTTTATTGGCAAAATAAGCGCGCATAAATTTTGCAGTTTCACTATAAAAAAAAGTATTCGGTGTTATAAGTCCGCAAATACCGTCATTCTTTAACAAAAAATTACACAATTCATAAAAAGCAATATAGGTGTCTGTTGAGCCGCTTTTACAAAATTTATAGAAATTTTGCACAAAAATTCGCTCGTTTTCTTCCAAATGCTGAATGCGAATGTAGGGCGGATTACCGACAATAAAATCAAATTTT
>JBPOJO010000526.1:0-1687 GCA_052033485.1 Bacteroidota bacterium
GCAACAAATCCACGACAGAGGCTATTACAAGCAATTTTTGGGACAAGAAAAAGAAATTTATCTCATCGGAATCAATTTTTCGGGGGCAACGAAAAGTGTGGAAAAGTTGATTCACGAAAAGTTGTGATTTTGAGTGTTTTTTTGTAAATTTGCGAAAAAGAAATAAAAATGCAAGATTTACCATTCTTATCGGTCGGACAACAAGACTTTGCACAAATACGCAAAGCGGAAATGATATATGTAGACAAAACCCGTTTTTTATACGGTATCATTAAATCCCGTGCGCCGTTTTGGTTTCTCGCCCGTCCGCGTCGCTTCGGTAAATCCCTGTTAATCAATGTTTTAAAAGAAATTTATTTAGGCAAAAAAGAGTTATTTTCAGGGCTGTATATAGAGGATAAAATTGTTTGGGAAGCATATCCTGTGATTCATTTGGATTTCAGCAATATGGATTTTCAAGGAAAAGGTTTGAAAATTGCGATACACGACCGCCTCACAAAAATTGCAGAGTCTTACGAAATTGTGCTTAAATCAACGACAAACGGCAGTATGTTTTCCGAATTAATGGAAGAACTGAATACGATAACCGGCAAACAAGTTGTCATTTTGATTGACGAATACGACAAACCTATTACCGATGTTTTGGAAGTGGGCAAGAATACGGCGGCACTCGAAAATCGCGATACAATGCGCGATTTTTATGCTGTTGTGAAAGGCTGTTCAGGCTTTATTCGTCTATTTTTCGTTACCGGCATTGCCCGTTTTGCCCAAGTTTCGATTTTTTCGGATTTGAATAATTTAACAGATTTAACAACCAACAAAGATTATCATAATCTTTTGGGCTATACGCAAGAAGAATTAACACAATATTTTACACCGCATTTGAATTTTATTGCCGAAGAAAAAAATATTTCTTTGGAAGAATTACTTGCGCAAATAAAGGATTGGTACAACGGCTTTTCGTGGAACGGCAAAGACAGAGTTTATAATCCGTATTCAATTTTGCGTTTTTTAACAGAGCGCGAATTTAAAAATTTTTGGTTTGCAAGCGGCACGCCGAAATTTTTGATAGAAATGCTGAAAAAAGAGGAAGTTTACGATATTTCGGGCATTGAAGTAGACATTTCCGAAACTGAAAATATTGATATTGATAATTTGGGCTTGGTAACACTCTTTTTTCAAACGGGTTATTTGACCATCAAGGATAAACTCGAAGACGAAATGTACTCCTTAGTCTACCCGAATAAAGAAGTTGCCGAATCCATGCAAAAACAAATTTTAGCCAATTATTCGGGAAAATTAAGCAATGTCAGTGTCGCCAAAAACATGGCTAAAGCTATCAGAAACAACGATTTTATCTTGCTTGAAAACCATATCAATACTCTTTTTGCCTCCATCCCTCATCAAATTTTCGACACTAAACAAGAAAAATATTTTCACGTAATTTTATTTTTAGCTTTCAAATTATGCGGTTATCATGTTCATTGTGAGGTTTCTACCTCGCGGGGACGCGCCGATGCCGTCATGTTTTACGAAAATCGTATTTACATTTTTGAGTTCAAATTAAACGATTCCGCGGAAACCGCCGTGCAACAAATACACGACAGAGGCTATTACAAGCAATTTTTGGGACAAGAAAAAGAAATTTATCTCATCGGAATCAATTTTTCGGGGGCAACGAAAAGTG
>JBPOJO010000712.1:0-2199 GCA_052033485.1 Bacteroidota bacterium
TTGCGTGGTGAATTAACAGAATATGATGTTGTACGCCTGCTACCGTTTGGAGCAGGGGTAGAATTTGTGGAAATCGAAGGAAATACTTTGCAAGAAATTTTAAATGCAGGAGAATCGAACAAGGGGGCAGGCGGTTATTTGCAAAGGCTGTATGCTAATTTTGTTGAAAAAAATCAAAAATGGTACATCAAAGAACAAGAAATTAACCCTACACGCACGTATAAACTCTGTGCTAACACTTATTTGTTATCGGGAAAAGAAAATAAAATGGCTTTCCTCAAGCCCGAAGAAAACCGCTATCGTTGGCTCATTAAACGAGACACTCTTCCCAAAGAACATCGCTTAAATGATATTCGTAAAGTTTTGATTCTTTTTTTGTAAAATCGGTAATCAAGGGCAGTAGTCGCTTGTGTCCTCTCAAACGACTACTGCCCTTGATTGTGTTTTCACCCACGACTGAAAAATTACCTTTTTCCGTTTTGCACGATTTTTGTCATTGAATATTAACAAATTTTTACCGACAAAAGCACCGCCCCATGAAACGAAATATCCTTCAACTTGTCTTTTTCTGCTGCCTCTTCGTGCTTATTTTCACAGCACCGTGTTACGCGCAAACATGGGAAAAAATCGCTTTTACCGCCGATTCTTTCGCTGTTCGCGGAAAATTGGCGCAAGCTGTTCCGCTTTTTGTCGCCGCTTTGGAACAAGCCGATAAAACGCCCGATAAAAGCTATCCTAATTATTTTAACCTCAGAAATAAATTAGGGAAAATTTTGGCAATAATTAATAACCCTGTAACTTTTAGCTTTCTCAAAGAAACGGACAGTATTTTTGCGCTGCACGGCAATAAAAATTCGCAGGAATACGCGCTTTTGAAACGAAATTGGGGTATTTTTTACAGCAGAACCAAAAATGACAGTTTAGCCGAAACTAATTTTTTGCAAACTGCCGATTTATGCAAACAATTTTTCGGCGACAATTCCCTTGAATACAGCACCTCTTTGAGCGATTTGGGAATTTTTTATGAGCACCATCAGCAACCGCAAAAAGCGGAGCAATTTTACGCCGGCTCCCTTGCTTTGCGCGATGTGATTTTGGGAAAAGAACACCCCGAAGTTGCCGCTACGCTTTACGGACTTGGAATTGCCTGTTTTCGGCAAGCCAAATTTGCGCAGGCACTCGCCCACGCGACGCGGTGCGCAGATATTCGCAAGAAAGTTTGGGGTGAAAAAAATGACCAATATGCCTCCGCTTTGAACCTCATGGCTGTTGTGCACTCAAATTACGGCGATAATGAACAAGCGGAGATTTTATATTTGAAGTCAAGCGAAATTTTGAAAAGTCTTTTGGGCGAAAATAATGCCTCTTATGCCACCTCGCTCAATAATTTAGCAGGCATTTATGCCTACAAGGGCGAATACGGTAACGCGGAAGTTTTGTATTGGAAAGCTGCCGATATTCGCAAAGTGCTAATCGGCGAAGAGTCAAGCGATTATGCTTCTTCTCTCAACAATTTGGCGGGATTGTACAGCAAAATGGGACTCTATGAAATCGGCTTGCGACTGTACGAGCGTGCCTTGCAAATTAACAAAAAAGTTTTGGGTGAAAAGCACAACGAAACGGCTGCCGTAATGCTCAATTTGGCGAGCGAATACGCGCTTTCGGGAAAAACACAACAAGCAGAAGATTTGATGCGGCAGGCTTCCGATATTCAAAAAGAAATTTTGGGCGAAAAACACGATGAATATGCCGCAAGCCTCTGCAATTTGGCTACTTTGAAAACAAACAGAGGACAATTTAAGGCTGCGGAACAACTTTTTTTGAAAACTGCCGACATTCAGCGCGAAATTTTGAGTGAAAAACACCCCGACGCAGCCGAAAATTTACAAAAATTAGCCCTTTTGTATGCATATATGAAGCAATACGAAAAAGCGGAAGAATTACAACTCAAAGCAACTGCCGTTATTTGGGAAGTTTTGGGCGAAGAGCACTTGGATTTTCTTAACAATTTGTACTCCCTTGCTCAATTAAAGTATATCTACGGAAAACATGAGGAAGCCTTAGAAACCGTTAATCAAGCCCGTTTGATTGCGGTCAAAAAAACACATGACATTTTTCCGATTTTGACGGAAGAGCAAAAGGAGAATTTTTTTACCCATAAAATTTTACCGCAACTGCAACTTTTTGATGCCTTGGCTT
>JBPOJO010000709.1:0-24389 GCA_052033485.1 Bacteroidota bacterium
GGGCAAGTACATGAAAAATTAATTACACTTAAATAATGCCGTTAGGCATAAAATCTTTGTAGAAAATATCCGCTAAGATATTAAAAACGCCCTTAGGCGTGAAATCTTTGGGGAATATCCGCAAGCGCGAAACCTATATTTCACGCCTAAAGGCGTTTGAAGTCAGGAGGGTGCTGTTTTTCTACAAAGATGACGAGGCTAAAGGCTTTAAATTGCTAAACAATATTAGAAAGCAAGCAAAATTTTATTTGGTTTGTCTAATCGAAATAAAACTTTTCGGACACCCTCATTTGGTAAAAAGAGATGGCGACTTTCTATCAAAATACAACGCCTAAAGGCGTATTTTGTGCCGTTAGGCACTTGATATTGGTAGAAAAATGCTCCCCCGCTCTTTTTAGTTCCGTTAGGAACTATATATTTTTCACAAATTTGTCTTTCCGATTGAGTATCAAGGCTTAACTAAACAGCTTTGCAGTTAAAACTTCAAATTAAATTGTTGCGGTTTAGGCTTGTTCGGGTCAATGACTTCGGGCAAATAATAGGGCAAATTGTAGCCGCCTTGTTCGCCGATAAAATTCGTAATTCTTTCCACTTCCATCGTATCCACAAAAGCACATTGCAGGCGAATAATGTCCGAGCCGTTTGTCAGCAACATATCCCCCATGCCCAACAATTGCTCCGCTCCGTCAACGTCGAGGATAACGCGAGAATCCGTTTTTGAACTCACTTTAAAAGCCATTCGCGCGGGAAAGTTCGCCTTAATAACGCCGGTGATAACATTCACGGACGGTCTTTGCGTCGCAACAACCAAGTGTATCCCTACCGCACGCGCCATTTGAGCCAATCGCGCAATCGGTCGCTCAATAGTTTTATTGGTCGTTATCATTAAATCTGCCAACTCGTCAATAATGACAACAATGTAAGGCAAAAAGCGATTGCCGGTTGTGAGGTCTAATTCTCCGTTTTCAAATTTTTTGTTGTATTCCAACAACTGCCTGCAATCCGAATTTTTTAACAATTCATAACGATTATCCATTTCCAAACAAAGTGAGTCCAATACGCGGAGCGACTCATCGGCATCGGTAATGACCGGCGATTTTGAATCGGGGAGTTGCGCCAAATAATGTTTGTGCAATTTGTCGTAAATGGAAAATTCAACTTTTTTAGGGTCAATCAATACAAATTTTAATTCGCCGGGGTGCTTTTTGTAGAGCAAAGAAGTCAGTACAACGTTGATACCGACGGATTTACCTTGTCCGGTCGCGCCGCCGATGAGCAAGTGCGGCATTTTGGCAAGGTCGGTGATAAAAATGTCGTTAGAAATGGTTTTTCCGAAAACAATCGGCAATTCCTTTTTTGTTCCCGAAAACGTTTCGCTTTCAATCAAAGCGCGGAGCGACACTTTTTCGCGATTTTTATTCGGTACTTCAATCCCAATCGTGCCGCGCCCGGGCATCGGCGCAATAATCCGAATGCCTATTGCAGACAAACTGAGGGCAATATCATCGGCAACTTTTCTGATTTGAGCAATTTTAATACCCGGTGCCGGAACGATTTCGTACAGCGTTACGGTCGGACCGATTTCCGCACGGACATCATTCGTGATGCTGATTTTAAAAGCTTCAAGCGTTTTGGCTATTTTATGAATATTTTCATAAATTTCCTCATCTGTATTATTTTGTTTTGTGGTTTTAACCACATCAAGAAGCTCAATGCCGGGCATCCGGTAAAACGGCAAGGCATTTACGGGGTCAATGTGCTGCTCATCTAAAAGGAATTTCGGCTCCTCTTTTTGCACCGAAAAAATTCTTTTGGCAGCATCACTTTCCTCTTTTGCTTGTTGATTGTTGTCAGCAGCTCTGTTTTGCGACTCTTCGGAAGTCAAAATATTGGCTTGGGAAAAATCATCGTCGTCAGGCGGAAAATTTTGATAAACTTCGGAATCCTCTTTCTCTGCGGGCTGAAGGTAAGCATTTTCGTCAGAATAATCTTCCTCGTCCTCCGTTTCAAAATCGTTATAGGTTGCGTGTGAGGTAAAATTATTGGTTTCTTCGTTTGAGTTTTTATTTTTTTCAGCTTCCGCCGTTTTTAAAGCTTTCAATCGCTCGGCTTCGCGTTTTTTCTCTTCTGGGTCGCGCGAAAGTCGAATACTTTCAACTTTGGGCTTATCGGTTTTTGCCTCATCTTCAACATCGGCACTGTCTTCTTTTTCAGCGTCAATTTTAGGCGAATCCTCTGCAAAAACGGATTTTTTGAGAGGAGTTTCGGAAGTTTGTGTGGCGTTTGCTTTGTTTTCCGAATTTTTTGGCTCATTTTGAGGGTTTTCAGATGCAAATTCGCGCGTTTGTTTTTGAACGGGTTTATTTTTTGTTTCAAAAATTTTGCTTAATTTTTCCAAATTCAACATATCAAAATACCAAGCAAAAATAACGGGAGAAAAGATTAAAACAAAGACAGTTCCGAAACCTACCAAATTATCTATGCCCTCCGCAAGCGTATAGCCTAAATTGCCGCAAAAATAGCCCCATTGAAAATCAGAACCGACTTTTAAAGCAATATAACCGAGTGCCAAACTTAGCCAAAACATGATAAAAAGCAAGCCGTAAAACAGGCGGTAGCGAAATTTGAGGTTGCGAATCAAATCCGCCCCCGAAAGAATAACGAAAAAGGGTACAATATAAGAAGCTGCGCCTAAAAATTGAAAAATAAAAAGATGCGAGGTATATGCTCCAAAAAGGCGGAGCCAATTCGCGGCTTCTTTGCCCGAAGAAAAAATTTCAAAAAGGGATAAACTTTCGATAACGCTTTGGTCTTGTCGCCCCGTCCAAATGTATGAAATCATGGATAAAAGGAGCATCATTCCGAAAAAAAAGACCCCTAATCCAATAATTTGGTTCATATTTTTGGCAAACTTCGGTTTTCCGGCCGCTTGTTCGTCGACATTTTTATCGAAGTTTGTGTTGTTTTCTTCCGTCGAAAATGTATTTTTCAGTTTATTTTTAGTCATTTTAGCGTCTTAAATACTTGCAGATGCAAAATTAAAAAAATTATTAAGCCGAAAAACGTTTAGGCTTAAATTCTTTTTAAAAATAATTTTTTTTGTCAAAAAGCACTGAATTTTGTGTTCGGAAAAGTCATTTTTCTGCCGTGCAAAATGCCGCCGCAAGCTCCCCAAAAAATATTTCATGGTGCAATCGCAACTTCTTTCCTCTGAAAAAAACTATTTCGTTCGGCACATCGGTATTTATTTCGTCTTTCCAAATAACATTTTTTTCATTCAAGCATTTATAAGCAGCTTCTTTTGCTGTCCACAATTTTGCAAAATGAAGGTCATTTTGACAAATCAACATTTCTTCTTCCGTCGCAATTCGCGGTAAAACTTTTTTGATGCCGGGCTGAATCACTTCGATATCCGTCCCGACTGTTTTTTCAAACGAAAGAGTCGCTATAACAAAATTTTTTGAATGAGAAAAAAAAAATGACAAATCGTAAGCCGGCAGAAACGGCTTGCGACCGTTCGGATAGATAAAATTTTGCTCCGGAATGTCAAATTTTTCTAAAATGAAGGACAAAAGTCGGCGAACGGCAAGGCTCTGACGAAAACTCTTTTCATTTTTTTTTGCCCCCAAAATATCCCGACAAAGCGGCGATTTATGGACAAAATCAGCCGAAATCTCCAATTCGTCAAGACGTGCGAGGAGATAAAAAATGTTCATTTTTTCAATTTTTCTTACTTCGGGCTTTGAAGTCATTTTAGTTACAAAAATTTTTTTTACAAAATTTCATTCTGTTTTTTGGGTGTCAGATTCCATTTACAAATTTAATCTGACTTTTCAAAATTATTTCCGAAAAATAAATTTTCATTTGTAAATCATTGAAAATAAAGGAGTTAAAATTGAGGTAAAAAAATTTTTTTTTTAAAATATGCCTTTTTGAAGTCAAGTAAAATTCGTGAACAAAGCAAGATTTTTTTTTTAATATTTTTTTTTCAGTTTTGCAGCAGAGAAAATGAACAAAACATTAACGGATTAATAAAGTCTGCATTATGACAAAGGATTGTGTTGCTGTATGGAATGAATGTTTAAATGTCATTCGCGATGTGGTGCCTGAACAAAGTTACAAAACTTGGTTCATGCCCATAAAACCCGTAAGTCTTGCGGAGAAAATTTTAACTATTCAAGTGCCGACTCGCTTTTTTTATGAGTGGCTTGAAGAACATTATGTAGGCGTTTTAAAAAAGGCAATAGATAAGGCGATTGGCAATGATGCCCGTTTGGAGTACATTCTTGCGGTCGAAAAAGAGCGTTTTCCCGAGTCCATTACGAAATTAGGTACGCAAAATAAGCAAGAAGATTTGTTTCCGGGCAAAAAAATTGAGCAAGTTCGTTATGCTCCGATTACCCCCGCCAAATCCGGCAAAAAAGAAGCCGAAGAAGCAGAAGAGAGCAATTTGGGTGACCGTTTTACTTTTGAAACTTTCATCGAAGGGGATTGCAACCGATTAGCGCGCTCAACAGGCTTTGCCGTTGCGCAGAACCCCGGCGTAAGTGCTTTTAACCCTTTGGTCATTTACGGCGGTGTCGGTCTCGGCAAAACGCATTTGGTGCAAGCAATCGGCAATGCGATTCGACTAAAACACCCCGAAAAAAAGGTTTTATACCTATCTGCCGAACAATTTACTACCCTCTACGTCGAATCCGTAAAAGACAATCAGGTGCAAAAATTTATGAGTAAATATCTCAAATTAGACACTTTAATCATTGATGATATTCAGTTTTTGGCAAATAAAGAAAAAACGCAGGAAGTATTTTTCCATATTTTTAACCACCTGCACCAATTGCGCAAGCAAATTATTCTCACAAGTGACTGTCCTCCGAAAGATATTCAAGTACAAGACCGCCTTTTATCCCGTTTCAAATGGGGTTTGACAACAGATTTGCTTTTACCCGATGTCAAAACGCGCGAGGCGATTGTGCGGGCTAAACTTGCCTCTACCAATTTTTCTGTCAAAGACGACATCATTCGCTTTTTTGCAGAAAACGTCGATACGAATATTCGCGAATTAGAAGGCTGCGTCAATACGCTTGTTGCGCAGGTGAGCATCATGCGCGAAACGCCTACGATTGATATGGCGCAATCCGTGATTGTGAAAATTGTCAGCAGCGAACGCAAAAAAGAGGTCAGTATCGAAGAAATAGAGCAAATTGTTTGCACCGTTTTCAGCCTTTCTTCCGAAGAATTGCAGTCAAAATCGCGCAAAGCCAACATTGCCGCAGCGCGCATGACAGCCATGTATTTTGCCAATCAACTGACAGATATGCCTTTAAAAGCCGTCGGTTGGTACTTCGGAAAGCGTGACCACAGCACGGTTGTTCACGCGATAAAGACCGTTGAAGCCAAAAAATCCTGTACCGCCGACTACACGCATTTAATTGATGAAGTAAAAAGATTGTTGGACGACAAAAATCACGCCTCCTCAGGGCGTTAGTTTGCCGTTGCATCTAAGGCGTTCACAATTTCGGTATCGCGCCCGTAAAGGTCTTTTCTAAAAATAAAATCGCCGTTCGGTTCCGTTCCTGCGGTTTGATAAAGGATATAAACCGAAACAGGATTGCTTAACTTCACTGTTTTGGTTTTTCCTTTTTGTATCAATTCGCTGATTTTTTCAACCGAAAAATGCGCCGTGTCGCAAAGAATTTTTTCTGCAAGCATATACGGATTTTCTACTCTTACGCAGCCGTGACTGTATGCGCGTTCTCGCCTCGAAAACAACTTTTTATTCGGTGTATCGTGTAAATAAACGTCGTTGGGATTAGGCAAATTAAATTTAATTGTTCCGAGAGAATTGCCGCTGCCGGCGCGTTGTCGGAGTAAATACGGAAAACTTTTGCCGTTTTTTGCCCAATTAATGCTCTCGACATTGACTTTTTCGCCTTTCAAATTAGTAATTTCCATATTGTTGTTTTGTAAATAGCCTGCCGCGTCGCGCCTCAATTCGTGCAAAATTTCCCGCCGAATGATGCTTGTCGGCACTGTCCAAGTTGGATTAAAAACAATATCTGTCATTTTGGCAGTAAAAGCAGGCGTACTTGCATAAGGTTTTCCGATTATCACGCGCGTTGTCCAAGTCAGCGTATCGGCATGATAGAGGTACAGTTGAAAAGCGGCAATGTTCACGCTAATTCTTTCGGCAGAAAAATGCCCCGTCCACCGCAATCTTTCCATGTTTGCGCGCAAAAGTTTAATTTTTTCCTGCAAAGGAATATTCAAAGCCTGTATCGTTTTTTGGTCGGGGCAGCCTGTTTTTTCAAGAATATGTTCTTTTTGAAAATTTTTAAGCGCGGAAATTAAAGCTGTATCAGCAATTTTGTGCACATCTCCTAAAAAATATCCTTCCGCCAGAAGTCTTTTTTTGAGTTTCAAAATCATTTCTGATGAGTCTTTGAGGCGAAAACGATTCATTTCCGGTAAAGTGTCCCATGCTTGCAAACTGAGGTAAAAACGCAACCGTTTTTTTAATTCCTTGTAAGACAAATTGTCAGGCGACAATTTTTCAAAAGAAATGCGCAAAGAATCGGGCGAATAACGTTGCAAAACTCGCTCGCCGCCTGTCGGCAATTTTCGGGGAATAAAATTCCAAGCGGGCAAAATTTTCTGCGGATTGCATTTTCCGGATGCGAGATGAGAAGCGTATGAAAGTGCTGCATCGGTGAGCAAAATGTCAAAAAAAGCTCTGTTGTTCGCATCAAAAGAAGCGTCTTCTTGCTGTTTTTTTGCCGCATTTTTCAAACAATTGAGGCGGTAAAAAGAGGGGTTTAAACCGTCAAATCGAACATTTTCAAGCACAGACAACATTGTTTCGGCAAGTGCGGCATTGCCGAAAACGGGCGAAAATTCGCGATTTTGGTAAATTTTTTTGAGCAAACTGTCATTTTGAAAAACAATTTTTTCACCATCAAAAAGGTTTGTATCTTTTTTTTGTTGCAAAATTTCGCTGATTTTTTTTCTGATGACCGGAATATTTTCAAAATAAGCTGCGTCGGCATAATAAAGATGCCGGCTGAGGTCAAATTTTTCGGGCGTTCGCTTTACCGACAGAAAGTCATACCCTAAAAAAATACTGCCGAAAAGGGCAATAAAAAGGAGTATGAGGGTTATTTTTAGGATTTTCATTTTATTATTAACATCTATAAAGAAATGCACAAAATTCTTGCCTTATTTTCTTGTAAAACAGCTTATTCATAAAACATTTTTAACTATTTAGCCCCCCAACGATACTCAATTGAAACTAAAATTGTAACTATTTAGCCCCTCCCAAAAAACTGCAAAATAAATTTGAAATTACATTAGTTTTTATTATCTTTGTCTAAAAGAGAAACATTTGTCAAGTAGAACAAACAAAAACCATAGCCGAACTACTGACCGTGTGAATCAGTTCCTTTGTCGGAAGTGGTTTGTCATGGCTGCGGTCGAAAACATAAAGCCAATTTTCCGGAAGGCGTTCATTCACAAACGCTGTACGGCAATGGCGTAAAAGCCTTTTTAACCTTGCTCAATGTTGAGGAAAAGCTCTCTTTTCTTATATTTTTTTTGAACAGCCTCTATGTGAGTTACCATTTTTTACAAATAATTTTGCACAAATACTAAACGGCAATTATTTTATCCATGATTTTATGAAAAAATTCATTTTGTTCTTGGCTCTGTTTATTGTTTTCAGAAATGCACAAACTCAAAACAACGGCAAACTCACACCCGAAATGCTTTTCGGAGAAAGATTGCAAATTACCGGTGATTTTGACGGCGATAAAAAAATTGATACGCTAAAAGAAAAATTTACGGACAAAAAAACCGGACGCGAAACCGCTAAATTTATAGATTCGCTTGAAGTGATAGAAGATTATCAGTTGCTTGACAGAGGAACGAGTAGTTTTTTGCAAACTGCTTTGGGCAAAGGTAATGCGGCGGATACATTTTTTTTGGAAACAGAATTAGGACTGCTTTGGCTCGAAAATATCGGTGACATTGACCGAAACGGGCGCGATGAAATCGGATTTGTCAATTATCGCGCTTACCCGTCAAGCATAACATATTATTTTATAGCTACTTTAAAGGAGAAAAAATGGGAAATTTTGTATAATTTTGTGATAAATCGAAATTTTCTGCCCGAAAATGACAGCATTAAATTTATTGCAACATCGCCCGGAAAATGGATTGAAGTACCTGCTTCAAGCGGTCTTTATGATTTATTTGATGAAGAAACCCTCATCAAAAATTCAACAGTAAAGTCGGACAGTGCGCACATCCATTGGGCAGAAACGGACCATAAACCCAAAAATCCGGCATTTTCAAAAGTTTTGGTAAAAATAAACTTAAATGATTTTGATTCGGAAACACAGCAAATAATAAAAAAAGGGCTGCAAAAGGGAGATTTACACTTTGCCGATGTTTTGGATGTTGGGGTTACCTTGCGTTGGTGTTTTAAAAAGTAAGTGTTGGCTTAAAAGCAAATTAAGATTTGTCGCAAGTTCTCACTTGCAACAAATCTTTTCAAAAAAACTAATAGCCTGTGTAAAAAGGTTTTACGGGCGTGTAATTAACAGATTTTTTCGGAAAATACAATTCTTTTTGCCAAGTCGGGCGTGCAGGTGCTTTATTATCAAGCAACATTTTTTCCCACTGTTTATCTGTCAGCGGCGCGTTGCTCGGAAATTCGTAATAGGAAAAAACAGCTCCCCTTGTTAAATACGGCAATCCGTTTATCTCAACAACGACATAAATTTCTTCTCCGAAACCTACCGCCGCCTGTAAATATTCCCCGTTGTAGCGATAAACATCTGCCGTGAGAGCAATCGTTTTTTCACTGTCCGGCAATATATTTCCGTTCCCCGCAACAATTTTGTGCAGCAAATCCTCTAAGCTGCCGCCGAAATTAGCAATATAATTAAAATCGTCGAGTGTCAAAATTTCATTATTTAATTCTTTTTCAGAAATTTTAATTAATTTTTTCAACATCTCACGAAACAATTGATTGACTTCTTTCGCATTATCAGAAAAGCCAAGCACTATGTCGTATCTCTCTGCTGCCCCGCCTTCAGTGTCAGATTCGTCCTTTATCAAACCTAATTCGCGCAATACATTTTCTTGATAATCAACCAATTCCAAAGATTTTTTCCAAAAACGCACGTTCGGCTCAACATAGCCTTTGTGATTCGGCGGAGGCGGTCCTCCGCCTTGCCCCATTTGTGCCGCGTTCGGCTGCTCAATGTAGAGCATGAGATTGTGTTTAAGCTGCGTCCATGCTGAAAGAGCGGTAATTAACTTTTTCTTTTCCCACGCTTTTGTGCGCGCATATAAAGGTGCGTTACTTTCTTCGGGGGCTTGCAGGAGAAGTAAATTTTCCATGCTTTTATTGTAAATACTTGAATTCCATGCCTTAAAGTCGGAAAAAATCTTTTTCGCACTGCCCAAACTGTCCGAGTAAGCCGCCCAATTTTCCTTTTCCTTGTAATGATTGAGCAAAATTTCTTCTGCATTTTGATTGCCGGCAGCCGCAAAAACATCAAGCCCTTTCGGAAAAACACGCTTCGGTTCGGGACGCAAAACATGCACCGTTTTGGTAAAAATTTCCGCATCAAAAGTGTATCTTCCTGCGGTAAAGAGAATTTTTTGCTCCGAAACAAAGCTCTTCGTTTCTTCATCTGCCGCAACCGTTTTAATTTTATCAGGATTAATTTTTGCTAAATCTGCGCGAAGTTTTGTTAAATTACTTTCTTCGGCATAAAAATCTACATTTTTTCCCTTGCAAAGTTCGAGCAAGTGCATGAGGGACAAATTGTCTTCTTCACCTGCAAAAAGTCCGATAGCTTTGCTGAAAGTAAGGTATTTTTGTAAAGCATTTTTATCCGCCTCAAGTGCTTTTGCCAATACAATCGCGGCAAGCAAATCCGAATTTTTTTTGGTGAAAATGTTCGCCGAATTCAGCCACTTTACCGTGCGAAAATATGATTTTAAAGTATCGTTTTGTGCATAACTACCGCGCGGTAAAAAACCGGAATATTGCAAAAGCGGGTCTTTCAAAAAGGCGGAGCCTTCTCCTTCGGCATTTAAAATTTTGTTAAATTCTTCCGTACAAATCGCCGAAAATTCGGGCGCGGCAGGAGCGTAACGTTGATTTTTGATTTGAGAATAAGCGATTGTCGCATAAGCATTTGCCCATGCCGCTGCCGATTTTATCAACGGCTTTTTCGCCTTTTTGTGCATAATTTCACTTTCCCTGCACATTGCATCTAACATTTCGGCAGTTGAAATGGTAAATTTTTCTTGTTCAATTTTTTGCAACATACGGCTGAAATGTTTTTGCAAAAGTTGCTGAACGGCATCAGTCGTAACAAAATTCGGAATATAGTCGTAATAATTTTGGTCAAAAATATAATGCAACTGCTCGTGTTGCTCAGGAATGATGCAAAAATTTTGCGCGGCAAGTGCGGCATTTACATCGGGAGAAAGTTTAAAAAAATCATAATTTTGCACAAAATTTAAGTCGTATAAATCGTACTCTCCTGTTTTTTTGACAATACCGGCAATTTTTTTCTTTTCCTCTTCAAAAATTTTAACAGTGAAATCGTATTCTTGCTGCGTAAGCATTAACTTAAATTCCGGTAAATCAAAAACAGGCTGATACCAAGAAAATTGATTAAAATAAGTTCGCAATTCAAAATCAAACGTTAAAAAACCATTTTTAGCATAAATTGAATGTCTTAAACGGCGCAATTCGGTATAGCTCATATTAGTCAAATCTGCCTTAAAATCAGTCGGAGGCGGCAAAATTCTTTTATCTTTGAACCACGATAAAACACCCGAATTTTTAATGTGAGTTTCGAGCTGCTGTTTATCCTCCGAAATGATGATGTCCTCTAACGGAATAAAATCCCAATTGAGGTCAATCGGCGTTCGACTCGGTGTTGTATAGACCGTTTCGGGCTGAGGCGCAGACGAATTTTTGTTGTTTTCTGATTTCTCCTCGCCGGCACACGAAGCAAAAAACACAAGAAAAATTGCCAAAACCGGAAAACAAAAGGCTTTAAACGCCGTAAAAACGCTTTTTTGCGTCAATTTCAGATAGATTTTCATCAGTGATGCGAATTAATTTGAGACCAAAAGTGCCGTAATCATACAAGCTTATGCAATATAGTTCATTATATTTTTGTTCCAAAGTTTTAACGTAATATTTTCCGTTTTCTTTAAAAACATCAAAATCACAGAGCGGAAAAAGTAAGCGAGAACCCAACCAAAGCGGACTTATTTTGCCGTTTTTGATTTGATAAATAAAAAGTCGCTTTTTAATGAGCGGGTCAAATTTTGTACTTTTTATCACCCCGAGAAAAATATTTTGCTCGCCGTTACCGTCAATATCGCCGACCGCAAAGCGATAAAGCGGGTATCGAAGTGCGAATCGGTCATTTTGTTTTGTTTTATTGTCAAAAAAACTCAATTCATAACGATTTATTTTTGCTCTTTTTTTGACACAAAAAACACCGGAAAAACTTTTTGAATCTAAATATGTGCATGTATCGGCGAGCGAAATTGGATAATTTTCAATATTTTTATAAAAAGAAAGTGAAAAATGGTCAATTCTGCTTTCAATTATCCATTCGTCATTTTTCGGAATAAAAATAACATCAGGCGACGATTTCGCAATCCTTTGAAGAAAAATACGATTATCATTTTCGTTCATCACTTCGGGTATTGCGTTCCGAATATGAAAGGGTTTTAAGGAAAAAACAGGTTTTTGATTTTCATCAAAACGCAACACAAAGCCGTAAGAACGCCGTGTTTCGGGGCGATTTTGGTCAAAAACAAAATTTCCGAGACTGTAAATGACAGGTTTATTGAGGATAAATTCAACATTTTGCGCTACATGCGGATGATGCCCGACAAGTGCGTCCGCACCTGCGGAAATGACATCGGAAGCCATTCGACGCTGAATTTGTGTAGCGGCTTCGGAGTATTCCGTGCCGAAATGTAAAGTTGCAAGGATAAAAACAGCGGGATTTTGCATTTTTTGTTTTTTTATGCTTAACAAAAAATTTGCAAAACGGTCGCGAAAGGGCACTAAACTGTCGGCTATCGCATCAACACAAACATTGAGGGCAAAAAGAGCAATTTTTTTTTCGCCGACGGTAAAAATTGCGGGTGTGTGTTGTTCGAACTTTGTGATGTCATTGACGGTCGTAAGTCCTTCTTTTTCAAGCACTTGAACGTGTTCCTTAAAAGCCGAAAATCCGTAATCATAAGCATGATTATTCGCGGTTACGGCAAACGTAATGCCTGCGTCCGCGAGTATATGCGCGTGTTCGGGTTTGGCTTTAATGACAAATTGCTTTTGTCGGGCATCGTCAGAATCGGTAAAAACACACTCAATGTTTGCAATGACAAGAGTATGTTTTTCGAAAATTTGCCGCAGATGTTCGGTAAATTTTTCCGCTCCGCCGTTCGATAATTTTTCGCCGAGTTTTCGCCCGAGATTTGTATCGCCGACAAAAAGCAAACTCTTATCTTTTTTCGTACGTGGCTGACAAGTAAAAAAAGCAAAAAAACACAGTGCGGAAAGTAAAAAAAAAGCAATAAATTTATTTTTTTTAATCAATTTTATCTTTTTTTAATTCTTGCAAGACCATTCATAAAAAACCGGAAGTTTGTCGGACGCTCAACAAACTTCAAGTTCATCTACGGCTTAAAAACTTCAAATTCATGTACAAATTAAGCTAATTGCTGTTGAATAAGCTCTTCAACTTGTGTGCGAATTTGCACGGCAGCAAGCGCAATTTCGTCAATAAGTGCTTTTATGTCTTCGAGCGACAAATTTTGTTCTTCGCAAAGTTCAATTTTATTCAGCGTTTGATTGAACTGCGAAAGCCCCGTGTAAGCCGTTGAGGACTTAAATTTATGCGCCGTTTCACGTAAAGCCTTTAAATTACCGCTTTCTAATTCTTTGTGCATCAAAACGGGGTACTCGCGCATATTTTTTTCCAAAATCTTCAACATCCCCGCAATCAATTCGGGTTGATTGTCGACTATGTCACGAATGTACGTCAGGTCAATTTTTTCCATATAGTTTACGGTATAGGACTGTTTGATTTTTCGAATGAACGATTTAGGGTGCAAAGGGACTTTAAGAACGCAAAAAAATGAAAAATTGTTGTCAAAATCGGCGGAAACGACAAAAAAATGGGGTGAAAATTGCATTTCAAGCATTTTCAGTTGTTCCGTATCGAAATCCGATGAATTAACGACAAGAACGGGTGCTTTATTGCCTTTTTCATATCCCTTTTCCTTTAATTTTGAAGGAGATACGGAAATAACTTCAAAATTTGCCTCCGTGAGTGCATTTTTTAAAGCCGTTTCATCGGGGCGATTGCCGAGCGCGAAAAGAATGGTTTTCGTGTTTGAATCATTTCCGACACTCTGATTGTCGGCAAATTGCATCGGTGCAAAAAACGAAATTTTATCGCCGGTAGGGCTGATTTTCAACTTTCCGCCAAACGAATCAGCAACTCTTTCTGCCCAAATTCGCCTTTCGTTCTTGTCAACGTGAATTGCTTTTCCGGAAATATCAAAATTGATTAATTGCTCATTTTTATTTTCGGCTAAAATACTGACCTGCAAGGAAATTTTATTTTGTGTTTGTAAAAAAACTTCGCAGGCAAAATTTAACACTTGTTTTAGTTTAACAAGGTCAAAAAAGAGATTTTCGGCAATTTTTTCGTCAAAAAAAACGGAAATTTCAATCGGCTTTAACAATCGCGCCGAAAGCAAATCCTGCAAATTTTGAACAATTTTTTTTAAGTTGAAATTTTCGGGGCGAAGCGGCAATTCATTCGGAGCTGCCAAATCGAGAAGATATTGGCGAATTTCTTCAATTTGTTGCAAGGACGCGCCGAGCGGTTTTTGCCACTGAGTCAGGCTTTCGGGCTGATTTTCGAGCAGAGAACAAAGCGCGAGCGCGTTTGCAATCGGCTGCTCAAAATGAACGGCAAGTTGCAACAAAAAAGTGCGTTTTTGCTGTTGCCACCGCTTTTTTTCTTCCGTTCTCAAACGTTCAATTTCATTCCGAAGTGCAATTTGTTCGTTCAGCAACTCTAAATAGCTCGAATTGCCGTCATTTTGCAACTGCATTTGTTCATAAAATTGATAATAAAGCGTCTTATTTTCGATTATCAACTCGTACAATTCGCGCCCGTTGTAATATTTTTTGCTCAGCAAAACATCGCATAAACAATGTTTTCCTTTAAAATCTAAAACGGAACGGTCAAAGCACAAGGGCGGGTCATCGTAGCGCATATCCGGCAAAACGCGACTCACTGTGTCAAAAAAAGGCACTTTTGCGAAAAGCGAATCTTTTTCTTGTGAAAAGGGAAAAACAGAATCGCAACTTTCCGCTACAAAACCCTGCGCATCAATGAGCAGAACTTGTATTTTTTCGGCAATATATTCAAGTTTCAATTTGTCAACGTTTATGTCCATACGCCCGCGCCGAACTCGGCAATCTTTGGGTTATTGATACTTTTCACAAGAAATCTGCCGCAATATGTCAAAAAAAAATTGATATGCATACTTTTCGATAAAAAAATTTTTTTGGCAAATAAATCTTATGATTTATTCGACAAATGAAATAATTTACATATTTTTGTGATTCGACAATTTTTTCAAAAAATGCGACAAAAAGTCATAAAAAAAATCACTATGCTTCACCGATTATTTAAAAAAGACCCATTCGGAAATTTATTATTTCTCAAAAAAAGCATCATTTCATTTGTCGGTGCTTTGACGTATCGCCGCTTTAACGGAATCAATCGGCTGACTATCGAAGGCTCGGAATTTTTGGAAAATTTACCGACGCAAAATGTCATATTTTTGTCGAATCACCAAACATATTATGCCGATGTGATAGCATTTTATCACATTTTTTGCAGTGTTCGTTACGGTTTGCACAACTCCGTCAAAACGCCGCTGTATTTGACCAATCCTGTCGGGAATGCCTATTTTGTCGCGGCAGAGGAAACGATGAAAAAAAGCGGTTTTATTCCCAAAGTTTTTTCGTATGCCGGTGCCGTTACGGTGCAAAGAAGTTGGCGCGCAGAAGGGCAAAATGTGCATCGTAACGTTGATTTGGGCGCGGTTGACAATATTTCCAAAGCACTTTCTTTCGGTTGGGTGGTCAGTTTTCCGCAAGGTACGACAAGCCCGTATGCGCCTGTACGTAAAGGCGTTACGAATATTATTCGCGAAAATAATCCTTTAATTGTGCCGGTGGTCATCAACGGTTTCAGGCGTGCGTTTGACAAAAAAGGCTTAAAATTGAAGAAAAAAGGCACCGAACTCAGCGTTCGATTTAAAGAACCGTTTTATATGGATTTGAATTTGACGAACGAACAAATGATTGAAAAAATAAGAGAACTGATTGAACAACAAGACGTTATGGAGCCGTTCAGAAATTTAAAATTTAAGTAAAGCTGTAGTTTTATGCCTTCAACCAAGCCGTTAGGTTAATGAACAAAATTCGCCAAGAATTAACATTTCTTGTAATTATTTAGCTTGTTGGCAAAAGATTGTACTGTAAGCAATCATCTTAGACTTCAAAAAAGATAAATTTAGCCGGCAAGATGCCGGCGATACTATCACCATTTCTTAGAGAAATGATAATTCTGACGGGCAAAGGCGGCAACTTTTTACGACATTTAAATTTGTGTAAATACTTTATAAATAAATTCAACATTTCAAAACACTTTAGGCACGGAAAAGTTTAGTTCTAAGCGTGAAATAACACGCTTCTGAACTTTTACCGTCAAATAATTTGCCCGATGAAACACCTTAACCTGCTCCGAATCTTTTCCCTCGGTTCGGCTTTTTTTCCTTTTTTGTTGTTTAGCCTATTCTTCGTTTCCAGCACATTTTTTGCCGAAAAAATGTACGCGCAGGGGTGCAGCGATGCGGGATTTTGCACAATGGGCGCGATGAAACCCGACCAACATTTCAGCAAAAGTGTTAATTTTAAGCTGCGTTCTGTCAAAATTGAACAATATCTCGGCATCACACAATTTGACAACAAAATTCAAGCGACAACCCTTGATTTTAACATTGGTTTGAGCTCAAAATCTACTTTTCAGTTCAAAATTCCGTACATGAAAAGCGAACACGCGGGTTGGTTCCTCGAAGGCATCGGCGATATTTCACTGAGCTATACCAAAAATATTTTTGCGAGTGAAAAATATCAAATAAATGCGACACTCGGCGGCAAAATTCCGACAGGCAACAGCAACGGAAAAATCAAAAGCGGACAAACTTTGCCGATGTATTATCAAGTCAGTTTAGGCACTTACGACCTCGTTTTCGGCACTTCTTTCATATCCGAACGGTGGTTGATAGCGGCAGGTTATCAAAAAGCACTCAACGAAAACGGCAATGAATTTTCGTACAGCCTTTGGGAAGGGCATAAAAGGCAAAAAGAAATTTTGAAATATCCCGAATCTTACCGCCTCATGCGCAGCGGCGATGTGATGTTGCGATTGGAAAGAAATTTTCGATTTTCGCGTTTCAGTTTTAATGCAGGCACACTTTTTATCCATCGCTTCAACGAAGACCGCATCAAAAACCCTAAAACGGGCGAAACATTTCGCGCCGCAGGCAGCAGCGGAACCGCTTGGACGTTGCTTCTGGGTGCACAATACCGCCTTTCGACAAAAATCAGCATAATCGGCACATTCGGCGAAAAAATTACCACAAGAAAATTCAATCCCGACGGTTTGTCGCGCGGGCGCGTGTATGTTTTGGCTTGTCAATATAATTTTTAAAAATTTCAAAAAAACAGTCATGAAAAAAATTATTCTTGTCGCTATTTTTTGCTTTTATTTCGGCATTTCATTCGCGCAAATGATTGGTAACCAAAACATTGAAGATGCAGAAATATTGATGCAAAAAGAAGATTGGGTGAATGCTTTGCGCTATTTGAATGATGCTGAAAATGAAATTTCAGATGAAAAAAATGCCCTTTGGCAATTTATGAAATTACGAAAAACGGAATGTTTGTTAAGGCTCGGAAAAACCGAAGAGGCGCGGAAAACGGCAGAAAATTTATTGCCCAAAATACCTTCGGACAATGCGCGAATGTATGCGGAGACTGTGCTTTTGCACGGTGAAATTTTATTAAACAGTGCCGAAAATGACAATGCACTGCGACAAACACAAGCGGCTTTGGAGCTGTTTGAAAAACATTTTTCCGGAGATATCGCACAAATTTCACAAGCCTACAATCTTTTGGGCTTAATTTTTTGGAGTACGCGCAAGCAAAATATGGCGTTAGATTATTTGCAAAAAGCACTTGATTTGCGCTTACAAAATTTGGGCAGCGGGCATGAACAGGTTGCGGCAATTTACAATAATATCGGTTTGGTTTACAGTCAGGCGGGTGAAAATGATAAAGCACAAGAATTTTACGAAAATGCACTTTATATTTATCAAAATCTTCTGAACGATTTTCACCCGAAATTGGCGAATGCTTACAACAATTTGGGTGTAATTTTTTGGCAAAAAAATGATTACGGTCAGGCAATTTATTATTTTGAGGAAGCACTGAAAGTTTATGAGCAAAATCCTGATTTACCGACGGTTAATAAAGCCTTTGTTTTCAACTATTTAGCGCAAGTTGAAATTGATAAAGAGGCATTTGACAAAGCAAAAAATTATGCTCAAAATGCTCTTTTGATATATACAGAAAAATACGGAAAAAAGCACCCCGAAATTGCCAAAACATATAATTTGTTGGGAAAAATAGCTCTTTCGGAACAAAAATCAAAGAGAAAACAGAGCAAAAATGCACTTCAATTTTATCAAAATGCTTTGAAGGCAAACAGCCTAAGATTTGAAGAAAATAATTTTGAAAAAAATCCCGTTTTAAACGATTTTTACGATGCGAATGTCATGCTCAATACTTTGCTTTTGAAAGCACAAGCCTTTGAAAAGTTGTATCAAACAAGCAGTTTGCGCAATCGACATTTGTATTTAGCCTTAGAATCTTTGGAAAAAGCAGACTCGCTCACGGATAAAGTGCGGCAAAGTTTGCGCGCAAAAGGCGACCAAATTGCGTTGAGTGCGCGGGTGCGTGAGGTACATGAAGACGCGGTGCGTATTGCCTTGACATTGAGCAAAGTACATATTCGCTCAAAATTTTATTTGGAAAAAGCCTTTTATTTTGCCGAAAAAAGTAAATCCGCAGCCCTTCTTTCAGCCGTTTCGGATTCCGAAGCAAAATCTTTTGCCGATATTTCTCCTGAATTGCTTGCCGAAGAAAAATCATTAAAAGACAGTATTGCCTTTTATGAGCAAAAATTAGCCGAAAAACCGAGTGAAAATGACGAAAAATCGTTCAGAAACGCCCTTTTTTCGCTCAATCAAAAATATCAAAATTTTATTTTGAATTTGGAAAAAAATTATCCCGAATATTTCCGTTTGAAATACGATGTCAAAACGGCAAATGCGGCTGAAGTGCGCAAAAATTTGCCGGAGGACGCACTTTTAATGAGTTATTTTATTGCCGAAAAAACAAATCGCCTCATCATTTTTTGTCTGAACAAAAGCGGAATTTTCGTCGAAGATGTGCCGCAAGATGAAAATTTTAAACAATTATTTGTCGGTTTGCGCAACGCAATAAAGTTCAAATCTGACAATTTATACCAAGAATGTGCTTCTAAACTCTATAAACAGTTAATTCCGGGCAAAATACCCTCAAAAACACGGCAACTCATTCTAATTCCCGACGGTATTTTGAGCAGCATTCCTTTTGAATGTTTGCTGCGCAAAGAGTTGAAAAACAAGGAATTAGACTACAATAATTTGCCTTATCTTATCCGTGATTTTGCGGTTAATTACGCATTTTCGGCAAGTTTGTTTTTACAAAATTTGAAGAAAATGACGCAGAAAAAGGTCGAAAAAAATATTATGGTTTGCGCGCCTGTACGCTTTAAAAACAACAAATTAGGCGATTTGCCTGCTACGGAGACAGAAGCGGAAATGATTTGTCAAAAAATCAGCGGCGAAAATTTGCGCTTGACTTTTGACAATGCGCATGAGAGCAAAATCAAATCGGGGCTTTTGAAAAATTTTGCCTATTTGCACTTTGCGACGCACGGAACTGTTGACGAAATAAATCCGGAGCTTTCAAAAATATTTTTGGCACAATCGCAGCATGAAACGCAGGAAGACGGCTGTCTTTTTGCGGGCGAAATTTACAATTTGTCCTTAAATGCGGACTTGGTTACGCTTTCTGCTTGCGAAACGGGTTTGGGAAAACAAATGAAAGGGGAGGGAATTATCGGTCTTTCGAGGGCGTTTTTGTACGCAGGCGCGAAAAATTTGATTGTTTCGCTTTGGTCGGTTGCGGACGAATCAACGGCGAATTTTATGATTGATTTTTATGAAAAAACAGCACAAAACAATGCACAAAAGGGCTTTTCTGAAAGTTTGCAAACGGCGAAAAAGAATATGATTCAACACGAAAAATATTCCGCTCCTTATTATTGGGCGGCATTTATTTTGATTGGAAATTAGGTAAAGTATTGATAATCAAATACTTAAAAAGAACTAACATTTCTTTGCTAAATGGCAATTATTTAACTTTTTGGCAAAAGATTGTACTGTAAGCAATCAACTTGTACCAAAAAAAGCTAAATTTAGCCGGCAAAATGCCGGCAATACAATCAGGTTAAATGTTAGTTCTAAGCCTTATTCGCAATGCAGTTAATTCAAAACTTCAACATCAAAAATCAAAATACTGTTCGGCGGAATTGACCCGCCTGCGCCGCGTTCGCCGTAGGCAAGGTAAGACGGAATCACTAATTTTCCTTTGCCGCCTTTGTTAAATTCGAGCAAACCAATGTCCCACCCCTGAATGACCATGCCGAGACCGATTTTGACGGTAAAAGGCTGATTGCGGTCGCGAGAAGAGTCAAATTTAGTGCCGTCAGGCAAAAAACCCGAATAATGTACGGAAATTTCTTCACCTTTTTGCACTTTCGCGCCCTCGCCCTTGCTGTCAAAAACGATGTACATACCCGATTCATGCTTTACGCCCGTGAGTTTGTTGTCCGACAAATATTTTTGAATAAGCGAATCCTGCTTCAATCCGAGCGGAGAAGTTTTCATTTTTTCGCGTTGTTGCTGTTGTAAAAGAGCCTCTTCAGCCCTTTTTTTCTCCATTACAGCACGCATTTCAGCCTCATATTCACTGCGTTTCATAACATCAAAAATTTTCAGTTGATACCTAATATCACTGCCGGGTTTTGCAAATTCAGTGCCCGGCGTGCCGTCAATCGGAACTAAAACAGTTACACTGTCGCCTTGCGAAACAACGGTATAAACGTCTTTAAAAGGCATTTTGTCGACTTCGGCAGGCAGCGGTTTCGTGCCGTGCGCCCATGTATCCGCTAAAAGAGTGTCTTTCCCCGCCTTGGTCATGCCGAAAACTCTGAACTGAATTTTCATAATATCGTTCAGCTCGGCTTTTTTTCCGCCGGTTTTGATATGATGTATATACCTCATACCCAAAGGCGTAACTAAAATTGCCTCATTTTGCGCCGAAATTTTGCCGCAAAAGGCAAAAACAGCAAGAAAAACAAAAAAAATCTTCGGAAAAATAAATGTCTTCATTTTACTTTAAAATTCAAATTTAAGAACCAAAAAAGGGCTTTTGCCGTCGTTTGCCGCTCCCCCAATAATATCACAAACAAGCAGTCGGCGTTTCAGAAACGCAAAATTAAAACCTAAAAGTCAAATTTGCGGTTAATTCGTTCAATGATTTTGAAAATTTCTTATCACCGGAACGGAAAATCTCATCTTCTGCAAAGAAATAGCGATTTTCAAGCCTTAAAAGCGTGTTTTTCCCGATTTCCGCATTGTAGCCGAGCGTAAAGCTGCCTGCTTTAAAGCCGTTTGCATTCGCAATCGGCGTGATTTGAACGCTGTTCGGGTCGTAAAAATACTCTGCTCTGACAGAAACGGAATGAATTTTTTTGAATTTTTGGCGTATTTGTAAATTCACCTGCCCCCAATTCACGGTTTCCGTTTCTTCATTCTGAAGCGTTTTGAGGCGAGCTTGCCAACCGTAGTAGGCGCAAAAAGCAATCGAAACATCGCCTTCAAAATTGTAATTTAAGTTAAAATCAGTCAAGACACGCCCCCGATTTTGCGGTGAAAATGTTGTCTCCGTGCTGCCGATATAAGAGGTGAAATTGAGGTTTAATTTTTCGTTCGGATTAAATTCCAAATGTGTTCCGATTCCAATTTTAGATTGCTCATTTTGAATAATTTGATAACCATTGAGCAACATAAGATAAAAATTTAACCTTTTTTCAAGCGGAAGTTTCAGACGCAATCCTGACAAATAATAAGGCACGTATTCGGGCGCGAACGAGCGCGTATACGTGAGGTGCATGCGACTGACGCAAGATTCGTTTGTATAAGGCGAACCAAAAACGCCTGCTTCAAGCCAAATTTCGCGCTTTTTGCTTAATTTCAAACTCCCGTAGAGTTCCAAAATATTTTGAAAAAGTGGCGGTTCGGCGGCATAATTCGATTGCATGTACGTTCCGAATGCCGGCTTAAAAACAAATTTGTAGTTTTCGGCAGCGTACTCAAAGTGCAAATATGCCAAATTGACTTGAAATGCGTCATAACGATTGGAAGAAACAAAGTACGGATTGATGCGGTCTTTATTCTCCGTCAAATTACTTTTGTAATATAAATCCAAATAGCCTTTTACAGAAAAGGGCGATTCTTGCGCACTCAGAGGTGAAGAAAAAGCGAGCAGAAATATTGTCGCAGCAAAAAAAAGAGCAGTTTTTAACATTTGTTTAATTGTTTAAAATTGAACGGTAATACCTTGTGTCCAAATGTAAATAAAATTGTGTATTCCCGCTTCTGTTCGAAGCCTTTCGGGAATGTAATCATACGTCAAAGCCAAACGTGTATTGTAAGAAAAATATTTAGAAATTTTAAACAATAAGGAAAAATCACCTAAAAAACGCGAACGAAAATTATAATCTTCTATCGGAGCTTGGTGAATGATGAAAAAATTAGCTTCGACATTTTCCTTAATTTTAAACATTGTATTGATGTAAGCGGACGATTTTGCGTCATACAATTCGTAGCGAATCATAGCGTCCTGACCCATTCTGCCCCACTTTTCATATTCAAACATCAAAGCCGTACCGAGAGAAAGGTTAAAAACTTTGTCTTTGAGAAAATGATATTTAACACCTTGACCGATTTGCCAACGGAGTTGCAAACCGCGATTTCCGTCGTATTGCGTGTGCGTAAAAGGCTCTATGACAAAATGTTTTTTATGGTTAAAATTAACCCTAAACTGCGCGAATCCATCACTGACAGCGTTATATTTTTCAAAACGAATAAAATTCATTGAGCCGGTCAGCGCGTAAAAATGTTTCGGCGTGAAGAGGATTAAATTAGCATTGCAACTTAACGACCAAAGTCGGGTCTGCATCTGAAAACGATTGTAACCGACATTAAAAGTGCCTTTAAATTCTTTTTTGTTGCGGTCTTTGTCAAAAGATTCTTTTTCCAAATTGACTACTTGTGCAGGCAAATTTAGGAAAATTAACCAAAATAAACCAATTAAGAATATTTGTTTCATATTGTTGCGAGTGCTTAAATCATTTTTTTGGCAAAATAATTTTAATTTTTTTGAAATTCAAATTGAATGTAAAAAAAGTGAAATATTTTTCAAAAAACAAGGGAAATTTGCGAGCGTCTACATTTTTAAAAGAAATTTGAGCCTTAGCAGGAGAAAGTAAAAGAACTTTTTTTTGTCGGCATACACTTGCGTTATTGTCTGCTTGCAAAATAAATTTTCCTGACAAAAACTCAACGCAAATAGTTTATAAAAGTCCGCAACACGGAATAATCCTCAATACCGTGATAGGTTAAACGAACAGACGACTCTTCTGTAAATTGATGCAATCCTACAATAATCGCTTTCGCATATTCTAAAAAAAAATCGGGCGAATAGAAATCGTAAGAAAAAGAATAAGTGTTTTCTCCGTGCTTGCTGCAATAGAGTTTAAAACCGCTGTCCGTAAATTTCAAAATAATTTCTTTAATCTCATGTTTTTCAATGTTTTCCCTGCTTTGATTTCGCCAAATTCCGCTCTGTGATACTGTCAAAACATCTCCGTTTTCATTCGGAAAAGGTAAATTAGTCTGTTCATTGAGCGAGCCTTCGTGAATATAAACAGGACTGTCGCAATAATAAATTTTGTTAAAACCTCCAAAACTTGTTTCTACGGGAAAATCATACTCAGATAAGGTTTTTAAAACTGACAAATCGTTGATTTTCAGGCTGAATTTGCTGTTGTTTTCCGTAAATTCTCCGACAACAAAACCGTCATGCCAAACTTGCGTAAGGATTGTAACGGGGTATGCAAGTGCCGCCGTATTCACCTGCATCGCCACGTCCGCAAGGTCGGAGCGGTCAATATTGTAAAAAAATTTACTCGACAAAAAAATCGGGCTCTTGTTCTCGCACACCCCCCAAATGTCAATTTTCCTTGCAAATTTGTTATCATTTTCCGTTTGCAATGTGAGGCAGAAAAGTATTTGCAAATTGTCATTTTTGGCAAGAAGTTTCTTTTTAGAACTGAAAGTAATTCTTTGAAAGATATTTTTTTCAAAAATTCCGTTGCTTCGCATTTCAAGCAAACTGCCCGAAGGCACATTTTTTAAAGCCTTGTGAAGCGGAAAAAGCGTCATGAAGAGAAATGTTAAAAACGGAAAAAGAGGAATGTCAAAATAAATAAGCACGAACAAAACAGCAAAAAAATAAACTCCTAACAAACCGAAAGCCAATAAGTTATCAGCCGGTTTTAGAAATTGCATCAACAATTCCGAGCGTGTTTTTAATAACATATTTTCTTTTGCCTCCGGAAATTCGACGAGCGTTTCCGTTTGTCCGCAATGTTTTTTGCCCATATATTCCCAACTTGTTTTCAAAAAAGCCGAACCGCATGAGCGACAAAATACAATTTCGTCTCTTTCGCTGAAAAAATCAGCCGTTACGGGGTCTTTGCGATTTTCCTTTAAGAAAGCTGAGTGAATTGCAGAATTGATGACAAAAGTATGCATAACTTGCTGATGAAAATAAAAAAAAGTGTAACGCGAGCTGCTTGCCTGTGTTTTTTGCCCTGAAAAATTGCCGCCGATTTCGAGTGTGAAAGCAGACAAAATTTTAACGAAAAACAATAGAAACGGGTAAAAAAACAAGGTGTTGCAAAAAAATTAAAAAAAAACGGATTTTCTCGTTACTTTTGGGATTATTTTTTATT
>JBPOJO010000051.1:0-2657 GCA_052033485.1 Bacteroidota bacterium
GATGCGTGGAAATTTAAGCATCATTGCCGTGAAATTAACCTTACTGCTCACTCAGTTATTGAGGATAAAATAATTGTGCAGCTTTGTAAAGGGGATTTTTTTCAACAAAAATTGACGCAAAAAATCAATAAAGGTTCGATTTGTCAGATTAGCGTTGTTTTTTATTTTGAAGATAAAAATAGCGAAAATTCAATATTTGAGCGAATATCCTTTTTTTTGTCGAACAGCTTCCCTAAACCTGTATTGACCAATAAGCTGCGGGCTGCGGAGGCAAAACGCTGTAATTTAAAATTAGTCGGAGAAATAAAATTTGATTCGCTTATTGCCCATACTTGGTACGAAAAAAGTTTTCAGTTTGTCGCCGATGCTGACTACGAATATTTTTTCGGCGGTTCGCCCGCGATTGAATTTTTTGAACCCGAGCGAGATAATTTAAGACGGGGTTATATCATTTTTGACCGCCTCAGCCTAAAACTTATAGCCGCCCCGGTTGCTGAGGAGCTAAAAAAGATTGCGTTGTCGGCTGACAGCCTTAGCACAACTAATTTGCATGGAGTAAGAGGACGATTTCTGCGCGTGAAAGGTGCGGTTTTTCTCAAAAATTCTGCTTTACCTAAAAGTGTGTCGGATTTGGACAAAACAGCAACTTTTCTCCTAAAAAACCCAAGCCAAAAAATCCGCATTGAAGGGCACACTGACGAGGACGGCGACAATCATTACAACCTAAAACTTTCAGAAAATCGGGCGAATGAAGTAAAAAACTACCTCGTCGCAAAAGGTATCAAAGCCGAAAATATTGAAACAAAAGGTTTTGGAAGTACTTCGCCGGTATCTAAGCTAAAAGCCGAAAATCGCAGAGTTGAGATTGTGTTTTTAGAATAATTTTTTTCATAACTTTTTTGTTTTACATTTTAACATTTTGGGTATGTTTCGTTTTATTTTTTCTTTTGCCGTGTTTACCGTGTTTTTGATTTTGACCGCTTGTCAACAAAAATCTGAAAATTCTAAGATTAAAACTGTCGTCGAAAATAACATCAGCTTTTATTTTGCCGACAGTCTTGTTTTCAAACTTGATACTTTAACACCGATTAAGTCAAGTTATTTGTTCCTCAATCATGATGAAACAGAAATTTTCAGCATTAATCGCTTGAATAACTCGCTTGTTGTTCATTCCTTAAAAGACGGGCAACAAATCGAAACAATTTTGCTTACTGATTTCGGCATCAGTTCGAAAATAACCGGTGCGGTAAAATTAGATGAAAATCAGTTTATACTTTCCGACGGTTATTCTTTGTATTGGATTGATAAAAATCAAAAGTCTATACAGAAAAAAGTTTCGATTATCTCCGAAAAAGGCAACGGCTATTTTTCTTGTTTTTCTCCGATGTTGCTTTTGGAGGGAAAAAAACTGTATATTCCGTATTTGGGTTTTCATCCTGAAATGAATTCTTTTCGCATTTATGACTTGGAAAAAATGACGTTTGAAGAATATTTGCCGAAAAGTGAAAACTTTAAAAAGGGAAATTGGGGCGGAATTGGTTTTGATACGCATTTTTCTGCTTACATAAAACATAAAAATGCCGTTTTTGTGAGCTATCAAAACGACCGAAATTTATATGACGTTACACTTGAACAACCGATATCCGTACGAAAAATTTTCACCCCGACTACCCTTTTTGACACTGTTCCTGCGCCGTATCAAACCGAAGCTGATATTCCGGCAAATCCTGCGGAATACACAACGGACTTACTTGCACAATCTGCCTTTTTTGCCGTCTATTATGATGCTGCAAGCAAAAATAGTTTTCGTTTGGTAAGACACGGAATTGACCGTAAAGAAATCCAAAAAGTAGGATTAGGTGCAAACCTTATTTTTAAACACTCGGCAGTCGTGCTTGATGAGCACGGAAAAATTGTCGGAGAAGGATTATTGCCCAATAATGCAGATTATGGTTGTGTATTTACGGACAGCAGAGGGATATGGGTTTTGTTGAAAGAAATGGACGATTCGGAAAATTTTCGAAAATTTGGTTTATTAAAATTTAAAATACTCGGATAATGAAAGGCAGCATATTTATATTGTTGATGTTTTTTACCTGTATATCATGCAGTAATTCATCAGAAGTGCTTTTTTCTTCAATGAAAGAAATTAGTAATGAAGAAAAAGCCCAATTACGTTTTGTGGCAGTCTTACCCGCTGCGGGTTGCACAGGCTGTATAACTGATTTTGAATCTTTTTTTAAGGAAAACATCGGATTGCTAGATTGCGGTATTTTGGTATTATCGGAGGTGAAATCTAAGAAAGAAGCTAAAAATCGTTTGGGCACCGAAATTTTTTATCATAAAAACTTCAAACTTTATGACAGCGTTTTTCCGCTCGTTAAAAATGAAATTTACCCCAAAATATATATGCTAAAAGAAGGTGAAATAATTGATACATGTAAAGTGGCATGAGAGCCAAATGTGCACTTTGGTCGTTGTTGAGCGAGAGCGCCACATAGTAAAAACCCAAAAAACAAGCAACGAAACAGTTTATTGGGTTAGTAATCAAGTAATTGAAGATGACGCTGACATCAAAACAAATCCCAACGTCCGCCGTTGTAGTAGCGATACAAAACAGGGTTATGAATGCTGTTAATTTCTACCTCATTTTCATC
>JBPOJO010000758.1:0-5154 GCA_052033485.1 Bacteroidota bacterium
ATCGGGTTCGGAATGACGAGATAATCCGGTTCCTCTATGTTTTCCATATTGAATTGTTTTGTTTGCCGAGGCAAAGGTATGAATTTTTTCCCGTTTTTGCGAAAGTTTTTTTTGTAAGATTTTAGTCTCTAATAAGGAGTGCAAAAGAAGGGCTTGCTTTGTAATATTTTTCAAACGCTAAAATGTTTGCGGCAGAATAATTAAGCACGCCGAAAATGAACTGTTCTTAAATTTCGCGACAAAAAAGTTTTTTAATTTTAAAATATTTCTCAAAAAATAGCTACTTTTGCAGTCAAATTCTTCAATAATGGCAAGAATATTAGCGATTGATTACGGGACAAAGCGTGTAGGTTTAGCCGTTACGGACGTTCTCGGCATGATAGCGAATCCGCTTGAAACGGTCGAAACGAAGAATATTTTTATTTATCTGCAAAACTATTGCAAAACCGAAGAGGTCGATTGTTTTGTTTTGGGCGAACCCAAAAGGCTCGACAACACCGATTCTTCTGTCGCAGGACAGGTAAAAAAATTTAAACTTGCACTTGAAAAACTTTTCCCCGAAAAAAAAGTCTATATGTACGACGAGCGGTTTACTTCGCAAATGGCTTTTCAAGCGATGATAGACGGCGGTTTGAAGAAAAATGCACGGCGAGATAAAAGTTTGACGGACAGAATCAGTGCCGCAATTATTTTGCAATCTTTTTTGGAATACAGAAGTAACATTCAGCAATAAAATGGTTTTACCCGTTGTGGCTTACGGCTCTCCCGTCCTTCGTCAAAAGGCGGTTGAAGTCGGTAAAGATTTTGATGTGAATAAATTGCTTACGGATTTATTCGAAACGATGTATTTTGCGCAAGGTGTCGGCATTGCCGCTCCTCAAATCGGTCAATCGGTGCGCGTTTTTGTCATGGACGCGGGACAAGCCGAAGATAAGGATGTGCCGGAGCTGAAAAAAGCTTTTATCAACCCGGTTATTCACGAGCGTTTCGGTGAGATGACGCATCATGAAGAGGGCTGTTTGAGCATTCCCGGCATCACCGGAGATGTCTTGCGTAAAAGCAGTATTCGCATGTCGTATTACGATGAAAATTGGCTTTTTCACGAAAATGAAATTTTTACCGATTTTCCCGCGCGCATCATACAACATGAATACGACCACATTGAGGGCGTTTTGTTCATTGATTTGGTTTCTCCTTTGCGAAAACAACTTATCAAAGGAAAATTAAATCAAATTTTGCGCGGAAATACCAAAACTTCCTACCGTATGATTCACTTGTAGGATTTTTTAAGGCTTTGATTTTTTCGGTTTTAAGCAAAATTTCTTTATCCTTTTTTCGATGAATACGATATTAGTTCCCGTAGATTTTTCGCGTTATTCGGCAAATTCTCTCGAATTTGCCTGCGCTATCGCCGCAAAAACCGGTGCAAAAATCATTTTGCACCACAGTTTTGCGAGTGCCGCGACTCCGTTCATCAATACGCCGCCTGCCGATTATTTGCAGCGGTATGAGGAGGAGCAAAAAAGCAAAATTACCGAAAAATTGGATAATTTCGTTCGCGAGTATGCCCATTTCTTGTGCGGCTGTCCGATTGAATATTCCGTTGTGAAAGGAACACCCGCTGATTCGATTCTCAATACCGCCGCCGTCTTGAAGCCCGAAATTATTGTCATGGGCACAAAAGGGCATGATGCGGTCGAAGAAATTTTTATGGGCGGCGTAACGGCGGAAGTAACCGAAAAAGCCGATTGTCCGATTATGACCGTTCCGAGAAATGCCAAATTTAAAGGTTTTAACAAAGTCGTTTACGCAACGGATTTTGACCTTGACGATGTAATTATTTTGGATTTTTTGCAACGTTTGGCAAAACTTTTCCGTTCGGAAATTGCCTGCTTGCATGTCAGCACAAGCGAAAAAACTTCGGAGGAGAAAAAAATGCAAGAACGTTTTATTTTCGCACCCTTAGACAATATTCGCCTCAACATCGTCAAAGACAAAACTTTTGACAAGGGCGTTGACCAATTCATCGAAAAACATGAAACGGATTTGCTTGTGATGCTCAAACAAAAACGCAACTTTTTCGAAAGGCTTTTTACCATGAGTAAATCGCAAAAAATGGCTCTGCACAGCACCGTACCGCTTTTGATTCTGAAAACCTAATAATTCTGACAATGAAAAACACTTTTTTCTTTGGCATAAAAATACTCTCTACGGCAATTATTCTTTATTTTGCCGCTGCCTGCGCTACAGTGCCCGTTTCGGGACGCAGACAACTTCGCATCGTGCCGAGCAGTCAAATAACGTCTATGAGTTCGACCTCCTATCGCGAATTTTTGCGGGCAAATCAAGTCATTAACGGCACTACGGAAGCGCAAACCGTTTTGAATGTCGGGCGAAAAATTCAGGCTGCAGTCGAAACTTATATGAGTCAAAATAAGCTCTCTGACCGAATCAAAGATTTCGTTTGGGAATTTAACCTCGTCAATGACAACAACGTCAATGCGTGGTGCATGCCCGGCGGAAAAGTTGTCGTCTATTCCGGAATTTTACCCGTATGCGCCGACGAAGCAGGACTTGCCGTAGTCATGGGGCACGAAATCGCGCACGCTATCGCAGAGCACGGCAACGAGCGCATGAGTCAGCAGCTTCTTGTCAATGGACTACTCACCGCAGGCGAAATTGCCCTTTCTTTGCAAAGAAACCCAAAATTAACGCATCAAATTGCTTTAATGGCGGCAGGAGCAGGTTCGCAACTCGGATTATTGGCTTTTTCGAGGCAACATGAATCGGAAGCGGACGAATTAGGCTTAATTTTTATGGCAATGGCGGGTTATGACCCGAACGAAGCTCCGAAATTTTGGGAAAGAATGCAAAAAGCAACCGGCGGGAGCCGCGCACCCGAATTTCTTTCAACACACCCCTCTCACGGAAATCGCATCGAAAAACTCAATGCGCTTATTCCGAAAGCTATGCAATACTACAAAAAGCCCTGAGTTGGCTTCCCCTGTCAGTGTTTTTTTGACTGCTGACAGGGTTTAGTCTTTTTTGCTGCTGATTCGGTATGATTTTTGCCGCAATATTATTATGTTAATTTATGGTAACTAATTCAGCGGATTGTTAAAACATTGCGACGCAAACGGTTCTTTGCTTCGAATTGCTTTCTCAATCACATGTTGACTGTTGGGACACTTTTGTCTGAACAGTTGTTTTTTTATTTACTGTCAACTTTAAGAAAAAAATTTATGGCTCAATTCATTCCATTCGCACCAAACGTTGAAGTTAACGGACAAACCATACTTTCTTTTGCCAACGCCATGCCGCCCTACAAAGACAATTTTTTGAAGGTATTGAGCAAAAACAGACTTGATAACATTGACCCGGAAGGTTGGTATCCGCAAAAACATTGGTTGAATGCCTTTAAAGAAATCAGCGAAATGTACGGCTTTAATACCCTTTTTGCCATCGGAAAAGCCATTCCTGAAAGTGCAAAATTCCCACCCGAAATTCGGGATTTGCGAAGTGCTTTGAATATGATTGACGTTGCCTATCACCTCAACCATCGCGGCGGCGAAATCGGTTGGTACAAATTGTTAAATTTTGATGAAAAAAATCTCAGAGCTGAAATGGAGTGTAAAAACCCCTATCCGAGCGAATTTGACAGAGGAATTATTACTTGTTTGGCAAGAAAATTTAAACCGAGAGAAGTCAGTGTCGTCAGTGTCGAACTTGACACAAGCAAACCGACGCGACTCAGCGGTGCTGATTCGTGTTTTTTTAAGATAAAATGGTAAAAAACCTTGCTGTTTTTACCGCAACAATTCAGCATTTTTTAGCAAAAAAGCAATAGTGTCCGCGCCGTCCGCATACTCGTGCGGCGCGGGAAACTGCGCATTTCCGAAAGGCACAAATTGCTTGCCGAGAGAAACATCTCCCACAAGACATTGTAATTGTTCCGAAACGGCATTTATTTTTTCAAAAACTTCCTCTTTTTGCTCATAAAATTCATAATAAACAACCGTTTGAGGAGAAAAAAGCCCCGTATCTTCCTTTAAACAAGCCGTTCCGTTGTCCAAAAATGGCGTTTTATTAATGAGATAAATCGAGCGAATATAGTCATAATTATTCACCCAGCGGTGATTTTGCCCAAGAAATTCAAAATCTTTCCAAGAATCCATGATGCGCACAGGGTCAAAATTTCGGGGAAAGAAAAGTTTTGATACATTTCTGCAGCCCAAACCGTAATAAATAAAAATATCTTTTGCCAAATTTTTCAAATCTTCGGAACTTTCTTTGCCCGTCAAAACGGCAAGAGAAGTGCGGTTTTTGCGAATAATGTGCGGATATTTGCCGAAATATTGCTCAAAATGCAAAGAAGTGTTGTTCGAACCCGTCGCAATGTACGCATCGCAGTTTTTGACTACACTTTCCGTGAGGTCAATTTTTTCGGATAATTCGGGTGCGATTTGACACAGTTCATTTAACAAAAATTTAATCAAAACACTGTCTTTTGAACTTGGTTTTAAAGTAATTTTATTTCCCGTAATGAGCGCGCAGAGGACATCGTGAAAACCGACCAAGGGGATATTTCCCGCAGGAATTATGCCGACGTTTATCGGTAAAAAATTCTCTTTCGGGTACGAATTGAGCCATTTCCCAAGACTTTCTTTTTCGAGCCAAAGGCATATTCCCGAAAGCGCAAGTTCGCAAAAATCAGGGGTAAACCATGCATTTTCGTTCTCGGCACGGCGGAAAAGAGCTTTTTTTTCCTCCTCACTCATGGTTTTGACAATGCTCCCTAATGCCGAAAACGCTTCAATTCTTTGTGCTAAATTCATTTTTCATGTATTTGTGCGCAAGTTAGAATTTTTTCTTTAAAAAAAGGCGAAAATAAATCGTTCTACAGGCATGTTCCTAAAAAATTCAATCTGATTTTTGAGCAGGGTATCGTGAGCATCTTGCTCACAAACTTTGTTTTTATCAGGCAAGCAAAAGGTATCGAGTGTGTCCGAAAAGTTTTATTTCGATTAGACAAACCAAATAAAATTTTGCTTACTTACTAATATTGTTTAGCAATTTAAAGCCTTTAGGCTTGTCATCTTTGTAGAAAAACAGCACCCTCCTGACTTCAAACGCCTTTAGGCGTGAAATATAGGT
>JBPOJO010000593.1:0-3276 GCA_052033485.1 Bacteroidota bacterium
CAGTGTGCTTTTCCATTTTTCTAAATCCCACTCAATATCTTCAATGCGATAAAAACATCGCGCAATAGTTTTTTTGCCGTCTGCTTTGGCAAAAGGAAAGCAAAAAAAAGCAAACATTCCTAAAACAAATGTTAATAATCGTTTCATGGTCTTATTTCAGGACAAACAATTCAAAAAAAACACGTAACTGTTTAGCCGGTTTGCCCAAGAATGCAGCGCGAGCTTTAGCTTTCGACCTTACAATCGCTTGTTGCAAGATACCTTCCTCCAAATCCGCAAGCTAAAGCTCGCGGTACACGCCGGCTAAACAATTACAAAAACACAAAACAAATGTAGCAAAAAAATTAGTTCCAAACAAAAAGCCCTGTTGTATCAGTTAAAACAGCGGCTTTCCCTAATTCGAGTTTCAGCGCGATTTTAGCCGATTTCATGCCGGGTTGTTTGTTGAAAAAAATGTAAAATTCAGTTTCGGGTTCCTGCGTATTATTGCCGAAAACTTTCAAAAACTCAGCCCATCCCATTGTGTCATTGATTGAAAATCCCGCTTTTACGTTGTTAATCAAATTTAAAGTATCAAAGGCTGTCGTATCATTTCGTTCTCCGACAAAAGTCAAATATCCGGCTGAGATTTTATTGTTGCACAAAACGCCTTTTTTCGGATGCGGTCCGATTCCGCTCGAATATTCATCTGAAAGATGCAAAACGGCAAGATTCACGTGCAAAGACGCTTCCGAAAAATTGATTTTTGTGTTTTCGGGATAAATTGCCGCGCTTTTGTCCACAAGACTAATTTTTGCGCTGCTCCAACGATAAAGCCAAATTTTTGCACCGCAAGCAACGAAAACCAACATAAAAACAGCTATTGCAGTGTATTTGAAAAAAATCTTATTCATAATTTATTTTGCGGCACATTATAAGGTGTACCAATTTTTTTGCAATTGAAAAGACAAAGTTGAGGATTTATCCATGAAATAGCAAAAAACCCGATGCAATTTTCTGCTTCGGAAAAATTCTATTTCACGCCGAAAGTGTTTTTTCTCAAAAAAATATTACCTTTACGTTCAAAAAATGTCGCGATGAATATCTTAAAAATTGACGCGCTTTTGCATGAAAAATTTTTGTCTGAAGAACCGCACGACCCCGTTACGGGTGATTTATTGCTCCCCGAAGATGAAATCGTTTTGTGCGCCGTCTGTCGCACGGCTTTTTTGAAAGAAAGTTGGCTCTACATCGGCTGCACTCATTGCGCGCAACAACACACATTAGACCACATTCCGTTTCGAAAAGGCGACATGAAATTGTCTGCAAAGTACACAGAAAAGTTAAAGAAGTTAAAAATTTTCAAAAAAGTGAGTTTCAAAAAGCGTTTACTTGCATTCGGAATTGACTTTTTTTCTTCACTGATTTTTACGCCTTTCGGCGCGCCTTTTTATTGGCTTTTAAAAGATACTTGGGGGCAAAGTTTAGGCAAAAAAGCGGCAGGCATTGAACTTGCAGAAACAGAAGAAGATATAAAAAAAGCCTCAAAAGTCAAAAGAATATTCCGCAATTTACCGACTTCACTTCCTTTATTTGGGATTTTATTTTTGGCTTTAAATGTTTTTTGGGGATTTCATGAGGTTATTTCCGCTATTTTCTTGTTTTTTTTCGCAATTTCTTCCCTCATCGTTTATGCAACGGAGGGCATAGCGGCGGCAAACGGAGAAGAACGCATCACGGACATTTTGCTCGGTACAAAAATTACCGAAAAAGAGGAATTAGACGAAAAAATCAATGAGCAAAATTGGCTCAATGAAAATAATTTCTAATTGTTCTCATGTACAACGGACTTCAGTCCGTTAAATTATGCCGCCGGTAGCGACTTCAGTCCGTTAAAATATGCTGCCGATAACGACTTCAGTCCGTTAAATTATGCTGCCGATAACGGACTGAAGTCCGTTGTACATCAAAAATTTTTGGCTAAAAAAAGCAAGAATTTGCGAACTTCCGCAATTATTTTTATTTTTGTACAAATTGAAAAACAATGCTGAAAAATTACTTTTTTTTACTAATCGGCGTATTTTTGCTCTTGCTGTCGTGTCAAAAAAATGCAGACTTGAAACCGCAAATCACCGAAAAAGAGGCAGTTAAAAATGCCGAAAACATTGAAAAAATTCTCACCGGCGCGTATTCACTTGCCTTTTCAAAAGAGGCTTTGGGCGGCAAAAGTTGGCAAATTCACGAACTACTCGGCGCGAATCCTGCCTTTATGCAGTATGCAGGCGAAGGCGAAGATTTTTTTATGAAAACGCAAAAAAGTAATCATTCCGAAGTTTTGTCTTTGTGGGAAAAATCATATTCTGCCGTCAATGCCGCCAATATTGTCATTAAAAATTTGCCCGAAAGTGCGCAGGCGGCTGAGGCAACTTTTTTAAGAGCTTTTATTTTGCAGGAATTGATGCGTTTATTTTCTGAGGGCGAATTAGGCGTGCCGTTTCCGACCGAACCGACGGATATTTCGGGCACAAATCGGCAACTTCCGCGCTTAGCAGCGAGCGAAGTTTGGAAAAAAATTATTGAGGACTTGGAAAAAGTTAAGCCTCAATTACCCGAAACAAACAGTACAAATCGCGGAAATCGCGCCGCTTGTGCGGGCTTACTTGCGCGAGTTTGTCTGTTTGCCGGTGAATACAAAAAAGCCGCAGAAAACGCTCACGAAGTCATTTCGGGCGGAAAATATTCGCTTGAAACCGAGCCTTTTGCCGTTTTTTATCAAGAAAAAATCAGCCCTGAAATTATTTTTGCTGCCGTTACGCAAGAGGCAAAAAATTCAAATTTTCGTTTTCGCGAAAACCTTATTTTTTCCAAAAACTCACTCAAAAAGTTTGTCGGACGCGATAAAAGAAGCGAATTTTATCGTTTGAGAGCGGTAGCAGAAACTTACAAACAAGCGAAATTTGACGATTTTTCGCAATTTTTTCCGCAAATTCGTTTGGCGGAAATGTATCTCATTCGCGCAGAAGCGAACTTTAAGGCGGGCACTTCCGTCGGCAGCGCACCTTTAAATGACCTCAATTTTTTGCGAAATCGCGCACGCGCAACGGGTTTAACTGCCCTTACGCTTGTTGAAATTCAAAACGAGCGATTGTTGGAATTAGATTTTGAAGGGCACAACCTGTTTGATGCAAGGCGATACGACCGAGATTTGAATGAAATGTCGGTGAAAGACGCAAAATTTGTTTTGCCCATACCCGAAAAAGAAATGAAAAACAACCCCGAAATGCGTCAAAACAGCGG
>JBPOJO010000074.1:0-9196 GCA_052033485.1 Bacteroidota bacterium
CGTAAAATTCCTCTGAAAGAGTATTTGGATAACTTGATAAAATTGCCTTATGCCAAAGTTGAAATAACTTCCGCAGGCACTTATCACGTAAGCAACCTGCACAAAGTCGGCGACCACTATGAAGCTACGGCATTTATTTTTCAGAAATTTTGCGGATTTGATGCAGAAGGTAAGAAAAAATATTGCGACACAACTCGGAAGGTCATCAAGGTTTATTTGATACCCAAAGAGGACTTTAGAGGGGTACATTGGACAATTAAATTCGGCGATGTTTCCGTTGGCGAAACGACCGACTAATGTACAACGGACTTCAGTCCGTTAAACCATGCAGACGTACAACGGTTCAGTCCGTTAAACCAAACAAAAAAACAGACTGAAGTCCGTTAAACCAAACAAAAAAAAACGGACTGAAGTCCGTTGTACTTTTTAAAATTTAATTTTTTATCTCAATGAACACTCACGAAAAATTTTTACGGCTGAGCATTTTATTGCTTTGCCTTTATACGAACATTTTTGCTACCTCTGTCTTCGCACAGCAAATTGTCGGCACTTCCGAAGGCTTCAACGAGGAAGAAATCATGCGCCGAGTCAAACAAGTTGACGAGTTTTTTAAGCGTTTCAATTACGAAACAGACTTTGAAGGAAAATCTATGGCAGGAAAATTTGACAATCAAGAACGCATGAAATATGTTTTCAGCTTATTTGATACTACTTTTTTGGCAAAAACAAATCAGGAGCGACGAGAGCTTATTGAAACTTTTGTAAAAAAGGCTTGCAAAGACGAAAACGGTTATTTTCTCAATTTTAACGACGGTTCTTGGTATGCTGATGCCGATTGTCAAGTAATTTTAAACGGCAAAGAAACAAGCATTAAACTGCTTTTGAAAATTGAACGTATTGACGAAAAAAGAAATAAATGGGTCATTTTTGATGCCATTTCTCCCATCCTTTCGCTTACGCCCGAACCGAAAGAATTAAAAACGGTTATTTCGCCCGTAGACCACGAAATCAACTTTATGAAGTTAGCGGACTTGACCGAAATGTATCACGCGGGCGTAACGCATTTTGCACATTCGGACTATAAAAAAGACGAACTCAGCGTATTTTTTTGGTTGATAAAAAACAGAATGCTGAAAATCAAACACGTGGAAAACCTTGTTTTTCATTTTGAAACTATCCCCGATTTTGTTTTTACGGTCAAACATACGGAGCGCAAAGGCAATAATTCGGGGTGGCTTATCGGTGATTTAAAAGCAAAATAATGTACAACGGACTTCAGTTCCGTTAATTTAACCCATGTCAGTCCGTTAATAAGAGCATAGCTTAACGGACTGAAGTCCGTTGTACAAAAAAATAAAGTATGTCAAAACTCTTTTATCTGTTTCTTTTCGCATTTATTTGCGGAGAATTACAAGCGCAAGACCTGACTGTCGAGCAGGAAAAAAAAGCGCAAACTGTCGTTCAGAATTTTTGTAACGAAATGACAAAACTACTGAACTCTCCCGACGATTACATAGTTCGCGACTTGTTTAAGCACGTTCATCATGGGCGCATTACGGTTCCGAGAGATATGTTTTTTTTGGCGAAGCAAGGTGAAGACGGACACACGCGAATAGACCTCACGCCAACCTCATTGAATTTGTACGTCAATGAGATAAGTTTAAATTGCAGGAATGGTGATTTAGATGTGAGTTTTGAGATAGAGCCTTCTGTTAATTCCGAAGTACGAGATGGGAAATTTATGGCGTGGATTTATGTCGAAAAGAAAATATCCGTTCCTAAGAAAAAACTTTTTGTAAAATATGGACAACGGATATACGTCAATGTAAGTACATTCGAAGTTTTTGGGATAGATTAAGCTATATACAACGGACTTCAGTCCGTTAAACCTGCAAATGTACAACGGACTTCAGTCCGTTAAAACTTGCAAATGTACAACGGACTTCAGTCCGTTAAAACTGCAAATGTACAACGGACTTCAGTCCGTTAAAACCATGCAAATTTTTATGTTTGTACAGGTATAACAAAACGGACTGATGTCCGTTGTACAGGTATAACAAAACGGACTGAAGTCCGTTGTACAGGTGTAACAAAACGGACTGAAGTCTGTTGAACAGGTATAACAAAACGGACTGAAGTCCGTTGTACAGGTGTAACGAAACGGACTGAAGTCCGTTGTACAGGTGTAACAAAACGAACTACGGATATGAAAGAAAAACCTATCAAACACGAATATATTAGAAATCTGCCGCACTTTTACCCTGTGGGCGGAATATTCTTTGTTACTTTTTGTTTATACGGTAGTTTGCCAAAAGAAATAATAGCGCAATACCGTTTTGAAAAAAATCAAGCAATTGCACAACGTATTAAAGTCCGTTATGATAAAGACGGAGAACAGACTGAAGTCCGTTGTACAAATGAAATCAAATACGAAGAGCAAAAACGTTATTTTGCTAAAATTGACTCCTATTTGGACAAAGCGCAGGGTGATTGGATTCTCAAAAATAACGACGTTTCCCAAATAGTAGCAGACAAAATGCACCAATTTGACGGAGAGTTTTACGATTTGATTGCTTACTGCATTATGTCTAACCACGTACATTGGGTTTTTGATTTGCAAAAACAAATTGAACAATTGCCCGAAAATGTAGAATTGACCACACAGAACTATGTCCAAGTAGAAAGTATTATGCAACGCATCAAAGGCGGGAGTGCTTTCGAAATTAATAAATTTTTAGGTACAAAAGGAAGAACAGTTTGGCAACCCGAAAATTACGACCATTATGTTCGTAATCACAAAGAATTGGAAAATATTATCCGCTATGTTTTACATAACCCTGTAAAGGCAGGTTTAGTAACTGATTGGCAAGATTGGAAATTTTCCTACCTGAACGACGAACTTTAGTCCGTTAACAACTGCTTAACGAAACGGACTGAAGTCCGTTGTACATCTGCATGGCTTAACGGACTGAAGTCCGTTGTATAGGTATGACGAAACGGACTGAAGTCCGTTGTACATTAGAGAGGCGGTAAAAATCCGACGAAATAATCTTTGTCGGAATGTATAGTCTGCCTGCTTCCTGCGCCGTCAGTGCAACTGACAATCAAACGAAATTTAATAAGTCGTTTTTTAAGCGATTCGTCGCCAAAAACTTTCAGAGAAAAAAAACGGCTTTCATTTGCGTCCAATTCAGTATGCGTGCTGAGCGGATAGGTAGCGGCAAAATTATTAAGGGTAATTTCGACGGCTTTTTCGTCGAGCGATTTTGGAAACCAAACATCATAAGACACTTCGTCTTCTTTCAAGTCGTATCGGTTCAGGATTTTGAGGGCAATATTATCCACAAAAATTTTAGTTTTGCCGTTGTTTTTGATGTTGAAGCGTATCCAAATTTGTTGATTTGTTAATGTAGGTGCGGTGATTTTGTCGGGCTTGAGATGTCTGATTTCTTCGTTGTAAGGCGCGCCGTATTCGCTGTTCATGTCTTCTCCACGCTTGTCTGTTTCGAAATCCCACGTATTTTGGGTATAGATGAAAGACTTGTTGAAAATATTGTTGGTAAAAAAAGAAAGTGAAATTTCGTCCTGCGCTTTTTGTGTCGGATTTTCCTGTGCTTTCTTGTTATCGGCTTTTTTCATGCTTACAAAATCAACTTCAACAACGTCTTTCCCTACTTCTTTCGGATAAAAAGCCAAATTTTCAATTTCGGTAATTTTCGTTTCCGCATTTATATAACGAAAATACATTTTAAAAAAAAGAAAAGACGCAGGCAGAATCAACAGAAGCAGAAAAACCAATGTGAAGGACAAAAAAGTATTGTTGTTTTTTGCTGACTTTTGGGGTAAAACGAATTCTGTTTGGATTCTATCCGCAATATTTTCGCGATTTTCCGCGCTTGTGTCAGGAATTTCTCGATTACTCAAGAATTTTTCGTGGTTGATTCTTTCTTGTTCAAGAGGCGTTTTTAGTTTTTCCTCAACAAAAGCCTCAAATTGCAAAGGAAAATTAAAAACGAGAGCTATAAAATTGAGCAAATCAGACTTCGAATTTGTCCCTGAAAAAAAATTTTCAACTGTTTTATTGGCATTGTGTTCTCGTACAATTTCCACTTTAGCGTTTTTGTTTAACTCGGAAGAAATTCCGTAAAAATTATCAATTGCATCAAGCAAAATTGTGCAGGTATCTTTTCGTAAGAGCAAAAACAACATATAATTTCGAAAACTCGTAACATTAGGTGGGAAAGCACCGATGTCATCAGTCCAAAAATTAGGTTTATTCTCCGCACAATGCTTACGCAAAATATCGGCGTATTCTTTCCGAATATTGTCTTTGAAATATTTAGCCATAATTTCACCACTTTTGAGATGCAAAGATAACTTTTCTTGTGGAGAAAGACAAGTAGCCCTGTCTCAATAGTTCGGGGGAGAAAACTCTCCATAATATTCAATAGGATTTATTCCTTAGGAAAGAAAATTAAATAAGTTATAATAGTTAGCGTCCTAAAAAACATAAAGAACGCCATCGTTTTACTCTGTTTGACTACGCAGTTGTTTTATTTGCGGGGCTGACCTTAAACTCGGGATTTGTTAAAAAAACTAAACTAAATTTTAGGTATAGGCAGTAATTTTTTAAAAGTTCGCAATTTTGCCTAATAAAGCGAACTTGTGTCAGCGCGTCAAGATTATTGATTACGTTTAGTTCCGACTGCAACAAACAATTTGCCTCCGACTTTACTTTCTGCGACAGGCAAATATTCTTGATGAAAATCATCGGTTTTAGCTTCTAAGGTTTGCCATATTTTGCGATTTAAGTCGGCTTTAGCTACTTTTTCAACGAACCATGTATTGAAATCTCTTTTTTCCGCAAAAACGTCAACGATTACTATTTTTCCGTTTTCGTTCAAAAGTTCAATTAAATTGTCTAAAACTTTTTCCCAATCAGGAATTACTGACAAACCAAGAACACAAATCACTCTGTCAAAACTTAATTTTTTGTCGGTGTATTTTTCAACAGATGACAAAGTCAACTCTCGTGCATCGGCTTGAAAGAGGAAAATAATAGACCAAGCGTTTTTCTCAATTAAGTTTTGACCTTTTTTAAGCATACCGTCAGAATAGTCTGTGCCGTACAAAATAACCCTGTCGTTATTAGCTTTTATGTGCCTGAAGTTGGCACCTGTTCCGCAGGCAACGTCAATAACCGTCTGATTGTCTTTGAGGTCTAATAGTTCAGTTGCTCTTTTTCGGCTGCTGAAATATAATTTCTCTAAAGACTTGTCATAAAAATTTGAAAAAATGTCGTACCATTTCATACCGTTATACTTTACTTTTTAGTTCGTCAAAGTTGCCTAAAAACAGAAAAGGGCAGGCGGCAGGTGCAAACAAGCACCCGATTACGCCGCGTACAAACCTATAAAAAAAATAATTCAAAACAAAAGCCTTTTCACATCTTAACAGATTTTATTACAATCCTTTAAACATTTTTTATTGCCGTGCCGTGTCCAAAAATATTTCCAACTTCCTTTGATTTCGCCTTAATCAATCTAAAACGAAAGCAGCCAAAGTTTAGGTTGCGAAAACGTCGCTTGATTGTGCTTTTTGCAGTAAAAACCCCTAAGGCATTTTACAATTCGTAAAAAAAAACTGACAGTTTCGTTCAAAACTGTCAGTTTTTTTCTCAAAAAATTTCCCAAAGCAGCACTGCCTAATACACCTTTTTTTCCAAAACCAAAGGAGCAATACTGAGTAAATTACGCAATTCGGACAATTTCAAATCATAAGCAAAATCAGCATTTTCAACTTTATCCGCCCACAAACGAATTTTTTTTGCTAACTTTTCTTTAAAAACTTCGTCAAAGTCTGAAAAAACGGCTTTTGAAACCTCATTTTTTAACTCCGCCTTAATTGCGGCAAATTCTTCCTCATGAAAAAATTCCTTTTTGGCAAATTCTCGCTCAACTACCGACTCAAAAGCAATTTCGTCAATAATTTTTCCGATTTTCATCGCCGATTCATGCGAAAAAACAAGAGCCTCCAAGAGTGAATTTGATGCCAAACGATTCGCACCGTGCAAACCCGTGCAGGCACATTCACCTCCCGCATAAAGATTTTTGAGGCTTGTTTCGCCCAATTCATCAACTTTTATACCGCCGCATTGATAGTGCGCGGCAGGCAAAACGGGGATTCCGTCTTCGGGCAAAGAAATACCCAATGCGCTGCAATGCTGATAAATTGTAGGAAAATGCTCCTTAAACGCCTCAATGTCAAGATGTTTGATGCTTAAAAAGACACAATCTTTGCCCGACTTTGACAATTCACTTAAAATCGCCCTCGAAACAATATCCCGCGTTGCCAACTCCCCTCTTTCGTCATATTGAAAAATAAATCGCTCGCCTTGGTGATTGAGGATATGCGCTCCGAATCCGCGAACGGCTTCCGAAATTAAAAAAGCCGCATCGGATTGATTTTTAACATCATAAAGAGCCGTCGGATGAAATTGAAAATATTGAAAATCCTTAATTTCCGCTCCCGCACGTGCCGCAAGTGCAACACCGTCTCCCGTCGCGACAGGCGGATTTGTCGTCAATTTGAACAGTTGACCGCTGCCGCCCGCCGCCATATAAATAACTTTTGCGCGGATAAATTCGGGCTTTTGCTTTTCGTTGTCAAAATAATAAAGCCCTTTACATTCGCCGTTTTCAACGTGCAAATCTATCGCCCAAGTATAGGCGGAAATGGTCAAATTGTTCAATTTTTCAAATTTTTGAAGCAATTTTCGCTCTATTTCCCAACCGGTAAAATCTTTATGATGCAGGATTCGCGCTTGCGAGTGCCCGCCTTCTTTGACCAAATGCCAATTTCCGTAACTGTCCGTGTCCCATTCAACGCCCCAATCTGTCAGTTCGAGAATCCGCTCGGGCGCGCTTTTTATGACTTTTTCGACGATATAGGCATCGCACAAACCGCGACCTGCTTTGAGGGTATCGTTTATATGTTGTTCAAATGAATCATTTGACTTATCGGTAACGGCGGCGATTCCGCCTTGTGCGTATTTTGTGTTTGATTCGGGGGCAATTCCTTTCGTGATGAGCAAAATGGAAACATCGGGTCTTAATTCGGCAAGCTTCAGAGCGAAACTCAATCCTGCAATACCCGTTCCGACGATGAGTACATCGTAATTGTGCATATTTCCGCGACAGTTTAGGTAAAATTTGGGGGTCGCCCCGCAAAAGAACGGCAAAGGTACGAAAGCCGATTGACTTTTATCAACGAAAATGTAAATGTTTTGTAACAAAATGTTTTTTTATTTTTTTTGCCAAAATAAAATGCTTTGACTCTTGTCATTTACTTTTACTTTTTCCTACCTTTGCGAAATTTTGCATGTTTCATTGCGTTTTTTTGAAAAAACTTACTATTCAGCCGACTTGCAAAACATTGTATCGCGAGCTATCCACTTGCGACCTAAACGATAAACCGCAAGCTGACAGCTCGCGGTATGCTCAGGCTAAATAGTTATGAAAAAACATTGCAGAAATTAATTTTGCGTAACATTTCAGCCGAATGTGCGAGAAACTTACGTCCGGTAAACGGCTCGGATAACAGACGGAAGTCCGTTGTACAAAAAGGTTCAAACTGTTGCCGTTTTCTTGCCGAATAAAAAAGGCATGAGAAAAAGTGAAAATATTCATTTGCTAAAAGATTAAATTTTAATGCTTTATGTTGTATCACAAAAGAATTCCCGCTGTTTTGCTCTTTGAGGACGGAACTCGTTTTGACGGTTTTGCCGTCGGGAAAATCGGCACAAGCGGCGGCGAAATTTGCTTTAATACCGGAATGACCGGCTATCAAGAAATTTACACAGACCCCTCTTACTACGGTCAAATAGTTGTCAATACCAATTCTCACATCGGCAACTACGGCGCAACGGCTTTTGAGACCGAATCGAAAAATGTAATGATTAAAGGCTTGGTAGTCAGGAACTTTTCTCAAATTTATTCCCGCAGTACTGCCGAAAAATCATTGCAAGAATACCTCGAAAGTGCGGGAATTGTCGGCATTTCAGATGTTGATACGAGGAGCATCGTGAGGCATATTCGCAAAGCAGGTGTGATGAACGCCGTGATTTCTTCGGAAGAAACGGCAAGTGAAAAACTGCAAGATTTTCTGCATAAAGTGCCGAATATGAGTGGTTTAGAACTTTCTACTTTTGTGAGCACAAATAAGGTTTATGAGGACGGCAACGTCAATGCAAAATACAGGGTTGCAGTGCTTGATTTGGGCATTAAAAGAAGTATTTTAAAAAATTTTACCGACCGCAATTGCCTTTGCAAAGTTTTTCCTGCCAAAACGAGCTACGAAGAAATGAAAGCATGGGCGGCAGACGGGTTTTTTATTTCTAACGGTCCCGGCGACCCTGCCGCAATGCCTTATGCCGTTGAAACTGTTTGCAAAATTTTGGAAAAAAATGAGCCTGTTTTCGGCATTTGCCTCGGTCATCAGATTTTAGCACACGCCTCCGGTGTCGGCACGTATAAAATGCACAACGGTCATCGCGGTTTGAATCACCCTGTCAAAAATCTTGAAACAGGGCATTGCGAAATAACCTCTCAAAATCACGGTTTTGCGGTCAAAAGGGAAGATTTGCTCGGCACGGAAAACCTCAAGGAAACGCATATTCACCTCAATGACGGAACGGTTGCGGGTTTCAGGCGATTGGATAAACCGGCTTTTTCGGTGCAATATCACCCCGAATCTTCTCCGGGTCCGCATGATTCAACTTATCTTTTTGATAAATTTATTCGTTTAATGTCCGAAAAATAATTTGTATTGCAAAAAAAACGCTATTTTTGGGCGACAATTTTTCAGAATTTTTCATAACACCCTTAGGTGTTATGAAACAAAAGGGTGTTATGAAAAGTATTTGTTCAAATTTTATTGTGAAAATAAATCTGACCGCCGTTGTTTGTGTCCCCACAAACGACTTGCAGGGCAACTGAAAAAGTCGCTTTGAGGACACAAGCGACGGCGGTCAAATCACAACTAAATTTTGTTCGAATACTTAAATTCTGAAAAATTGCTGCTAAAAACAAAATTTTCAACAATATGATAGACATTTTGCACACAAACAAAGCTCCCGCGCCCTTAGGAGCGTACCCGCATGCAAGGCGCGTCGGAAACTTGCTTTTTCTCTCAGGTG
>JBPOJO010000551.1:0-1626 GCA_052033485.1 Bacteroidota bacterium
TGCGCAGATATTTCAATACATCGGGACCGAATATTCCTGAAGAACATTATACACTCCGTCGTAATGTACTCTTAGAACAAGGTTTAGCGAACGTTCGTTCAAAACGTTATTTCACAATTTGGGCACCGCGTCAAACGGGTAAAAGTACCTATTTCAGGCAGTTAGCGGAAGAGTTGGAAAAAGAGGGATATAAGGCAGCGCATATTAATTTTGAGAATTTTAAGACAAGCCCTGTAGAAGTTTTTTTGTATGAATTGACAAAAAAAATAAAAGAAAGTTATGCTGTAGATTTTACTCATGTAAAAGATTTGGCGCAGCTTTTTGGCTTGTTTACCGAAATAAATGACCAAAAATTTGTCCTCATCATTGACGAGGTTGAAGGCATCAACGAGGCATATTTAGGCACTTTTTTACATTCGATTCGCAATGTTTTCCATTCTCGCACGACGCACGCGCTCAAAAGCGTGATTTTAGTCGGTGTTTCCAACATCACGGGCGTTATCGGCGACAATGCAAGTCCTTTTAATATATCCCATAACTTGAACGTCCCCTATTTTACCGACGAAGAAGTCTATGAACTTTTGGCGCAACACGAAACCGAAACAGGGCAATTATTTGAAAAATCTGTCAAGGATAAAATCATTCAAATTACGGCAAATCTACCCGGCTTAGTAAATGGTTTTGCGGACAAATTAGTTACGGATTTCCCTAAAAAACAGGTAATTGAATATGCCGATTAATTAAGAGTGGAAGATTGGTATTTGACGGAAGCGATAGATAAAAATTTTGAAAATATCAGAAATAAGGCACAAGAAGTGCGCTCGTTTGTGGAAAAATTATTGTTCACAGACGAAAAAATTTCTTTTGATATTGACCATCAACCGACAAAATTATTGCATATTAACGGTATCATTAAAAAAGACCCGACCGACGGAAATATCGTTTTTTGGGTTCCTTTTTACAAAAAACGCCTTTATAAAGTCTTTTTTCCTTATACAAACGGCGAAAAAGACGACATTATTCGCTCTTTTGCATTGAAAAAATTTTTTGACAAAGATAAAAATTTGTTGCTCAAACCTTTGATAAAAGATTACCAAGAATATTGCAAAAGGCGTGGTTTTAAGGCATTTATGTCAAAAAATGAAAAAGGGCAGTATATTTCCATTCGCGAAAGTTCGCTTTTATACAGCTTTGAAACCTACATTCAAGCCTTTTTGCAGGCAACGGAAAGCAAATCTTATCGCGAAGCGGATACGGGTTTGGGCAAAAGCGACTTAATTATCAATGTGGAAGGGAAAGAATATTTGCTTGAAAGTAAAATTTATTACTTCGAAAAGCAATTTACGCGAGGCAAAAAGCAGTTAGCCTACTATACGAAAAGTTTGGGTTTGTCGCATGCGGTTTATTTGGTTTTTCACACCAATAAATACCCTTTGCCCGAAGAAATTATTGAAGATGACGAAATTATCAATGAAGTCAGAATTGAAACTTTTTTGGTAGAATTTGACGAAGCGAGGTGGGATTGAGGCAATTCAATTGTTTGAAAACGCTTAAAAAATCGGGTTTGAGTAATTTTTGATGCGAAACTTTCTGCTCTGCAAAAAATACAGCGAAGCGACAATTTTT
>JBPOJO010000762.1:0-5359 GCA_052033485.1 Bacteroidota bacterium
CCTTAAATTTTCTAAAATTTGTTCCTTGAACAAATTTTAGCGTTGAAAATTGCGCAAGTTTCGCATCGGGAATTTGCTCATACACGCGCGCCATGAAATGCGCAAACATTTCATTCGTTGCAGAACCAATTTTGTTTTTGTATAATTCATTGGTTTTAAATCCTTTGGCAACGCCCGATTTGTTTTTTCCCGTGCCGACTACCGTTCGCGCTGTACTCGCTTCGGCATAAGGCGGATTTATATAAATGATAAGTTTTTTTCTTTTATCGGCATCAAACACAATTTCGCGCAATTCTTCGGGCAAATCGGCAAAATTGCCGTTCAAAAAATCAAACTGAAAAACATGTTTTTCCAATAAATTTGCACCGTTATCAATTCGGTCTTGCATCACTTCTACGTCTTGTTTGTCCAAAGTTGAAGCCCAAACATGGTATTTATTGGTCAATCCCGCCAATAAATTCCCCGTTCCCGCCGCACAATCCCACACATAATACTCGTCTTGCCAATCCTCGCCGAAGGTCTTTGCCAAATATTCTTGTGATAGTTCCACCCAAATTTGCGGCGTAAAAAAACTCCCTTTGCGCTCACGTATATCCTGCGGAACGAGCAAATCGCGCCTCTCCACAATATAATCCCAATATTCCTCTTTCGGCGGACGTTCATAAATGTTCCAAAATGCCTGATGTGCCGCTTGTTTGTCCGTAAAACCCGTTTTGCTCGACGTAAATAAATCCAATTCATTCAACTTTCTGTCCAATTCATAGTGGTCATGCGAGAGCAAAACAAAAAGTTTTTCGCGCAAAGTTTTGTTTTCGGACGAAAGCAAATCAGCGAGAAAAAAATCGCCCGCGAGAATGCTCCCTTTATTCACTTTTTCCCAATTTACGGCGATTGTCGGTTTGACCGTTTGCAGCCATTTATTGAAAACCGAAATAAAATTATTTTTATCAATTCTGAGTTTGCTTACTTCGTGTTTTCCCGAAATAAAATTTTGAGAAATAAATTTTTTTAGTTCAGAATCGTTGTTTTCATAGAAAAAAAGCAAGGATTTTGTTTCAACACTTGTTTTAACTTTCTCATAGACAAGCCTAAATTCTTTGGTTTCATAATTTGACGGGGCTACATTCCAATTAAAATCATTCAAATAAAAAATTTCGTAAATGTCGCTGTACGGAATAAAAGATATTTTTTCGCCGTCAAAAGCTCCCAAAAAAGTAGGCGGCAAACATTTATCAAAAGTTCGGGCTTTGCCGATGGTGAGAATGAGTTGCGCAAGTGATTTTAAGATGTCAGAACTGCCCTTTTTTGCCTCCGCCCACAGGAGCGATTCCCGCGCAGAAACACAAAAATCCACATTTCCAATGATTTTTGCACAATCAAATTGCGGAAAATAATCCTGCGCAATCCTGATTTTCAGTTCCTCCTCGCGAATATTTTGGTATTTCATGGTATATTTTCTTTTTCAAATCGTGTGCAAAATAACACGTTTTTTTTGAAAAAAAAAGAGGGCGAGAAACAGCGAATCAAATCACAAACATTTTATCAAGAAAAGTTTGTGATTTGAGATGTACTGCCAAAATTCTAAAAATCATCTTTGGGTTTCGGCACTTTGATTCCGACCAACAAACTGCTCCATTCTTTTGCTTTCCAAAGCCCTTTGTCGTTTTTAGACAGCGTAATCGGGCGCGGCGAATCTGCCCCGCTGCATTTGACAAAAACCTTAAAAACGCCCTGAGCAGCATCTCCGCTGTAATTATTTGAACTGAAATCCAAGATTAATTTATTCGGTAAGGCATACCAATTTTCGGTTTTGGTGTCGCGAAAATAAGATTTCACCACAAAAGCCTTTTTGCTGTCGGGACCGACCTGACTTGCAATAAGACTCATGTCGCTTTTCATGACCGATTTCCCTTTGTATCCTTTTGCATCATCGCTTAATTTGCTCATTTCTACTGCAATAGTGAGCATTTGTTTGCCCAAATTTTCATTTTCAGTATATACCAAAAGCGCAACAATAAACATCGCGGCACCGCCCTGCGGCGTTTGTGCAATTTTATCGCGCATCTGAATAAACTCCTCAACTGACTTCGGTAAAGCGGGAATTTCGACAGAGGGGAGCGTTTGTGCTGAGAGATTTGCAGACAAAATAACGCTGAAAAACAGCATAAACAAGATTTTTTTCATCTTTGAAGTTTTTTGAGTTGAAAAACAAAAAATATGCGAGCAATTGTATTTCGTGTGAAAAATATTGCTCGCATAAGAAACTGCAAAAATTAATCCAATGCCCTAATTTTTACTCTTCCGTTTTAAAATCATTTTCTTCAAGAAAAAAAATTTCTTCGACAGTCTTGCCGAAAATTTTGGCAATTTTAAGTGCCAAAACGGTCGAAGGGATAAATTTCCCTGTTTCGACAGCATTCACGGTTTGCCGCGAAACTTTCAAAAGATTTGCTAAATCGGCTTGTGTCAGGTTATTAATCGCTCTTTCTACTTTGATTGTGTTTCTCATTTTTACCTTCCCGCTTTCCAAATCGTGTATTCGAAACGAAAAATAAAGAAAAACAAGACGGAAAACAAATTAATCATTAAAGCATACAAAAATAAAGCTGAATATGTCATCAGCACAAAAATCAAGCTTAAAATGCTATTGACCCAAACACTCCACAACATTGCTTCGAGCCGCAAATGCAAAGTGCCCTCGTCTTCAATCGCTCTGCGCGAAAATGCGAGCAAACTTAAACCGAGTAAAAGCCCCGAAAAGATAACTTCATCGGTAAAATTATTGTATTTCAGATTAAAAATCAATGAACCTTCCTCAGCAATTTTTGTAAGGGAGCCGTAAGTCAGCCACGAAAGTTCTGCAGCTTCGGGTGCTGCTAACCAAAAAATCAATAAGGGCAAAAAAACTGCCGTAAAAAGCCAACCGAGTACTTTGAAACGGTTCGGCAAAAGCGGGAAACTAACCATAAGTTTTTTTGATACAAATGTAAAATATAGTTTTCATAATGTCAAGTATATTTTACAAAAAGTTATTCAAACTATACTAAATTTTCTTAAAACGGAAATTCTGATTTTGTTTGTTCCGCTCAAAAACCTGTAACTTTTCTGCTGTTAAATCGCTTCAAAAAAACGAAGATTTCCGTGAGAATGTATTTTTTGATAGCTGCTTAGCTCTTTCTTTCAGCGCAAAGAAAATGTACAACGGACTTCAATCCGTTATTCTCTGCTTAACTTAACGGACTGAAGTCCGTTGTACATGGGAGGCTGAATAGTTTTAAATAATTTTTGCAGCGTTTTTCCTGCCGAATTCGTCAAGGTGAAAAATCATAACAAACATGAAAAAATTGCTTTTTTCGCTTCTTTTTATCGGTATCTTCGCCGCTTCTTGTACACGCGAACAGGTGCGTCCTACGGGCGCAATAGTAAATCAAGAGAGAAATTTTACTAATTTTTCACAAATTGAAGTTCATTCCGGCATACAACTCGTTTTGACGCAAGAAAATTATGAGCGTGTGAGCATCGAAACTTACGAAAATGTTCAGGGCATCATTATTGCTCAAAAAGTGAATGAAAAATTGATTTTTAAACTCCCTAACGATGTTTATTTATCGGGCGACGCAAGAATTATCGTACATATTGCGGCAAAAAATATTAATTCGTTGCTTGCTTCGGGCGGTTCGAGCATTACGGGCAGCAAACCTTTCAAAAGCACTTCATTGAATATCGAACTTTCGGGCGGCAGCAGTTTTTCTTTGCCGACAGACTGCGGCAACATTCAGGCAAATTTATCGGGCGGAAGTATATGGCGCAATATGCCTGCTTTCAGCGAAAATGCGAATTTATTATTGAGCGGCGGAAGTCGTTTTGACGCTTACGACTTTTTTTGTAATCGCTTGATTTGTAATGTTTCAGGCGGAAGTGTTGTAAATATTTCGGTCAATAAAGATTTGAACGTCAGAGCAAGCGGCGGCAGCGAGGTGAATTACAAAGGCGGAGCAACGGTCAGTTTTTCGGATTTGTCGGGCGGTTCGCGTTTGAATAAAAAGTAGATTTTTCACCCTCATTTTTCAAACCTATAAGGTTTTAGAAACCTTATAGGTTTTTTGTTTTATACCAAAAATCTAAAATGTAAAGCAGCCTTAGGCTGCGAAAACGCCGTTTTTTGTGCTTTTTTTACTAAAAACATCATTTGGACGTTTTACATTCCGATTTTTAGGTTTAATTTTTCAAAAAAATTACACACCCGAAACGACAGCTTCTTTGTGAATTTTTTTGACTAAACCTTGCAAAACATTGCCGGGACCACATTCGACATACTCCGTGATGCCGAAATCAGCCATATTTTGTATAATTTGTGTCCAACGCACCGGCGCGGTTAATTGTGCGGTTAAGTTCTTTTTTATTTCGTCTGTATTCGTATGCGGTTTTGCGTCCGTATTTTGAAAAACAGGGCAAATCGGTGTCATAAAGCGCGCTTTTTCAATAGCAGCGGCAAGTTCCACAAGTGCAGGTTGCATCAAAGGAGAGTGAAACGCCCCACCGACTTTCAGAGGCAAAGCCCGTTTTGCACCCGCTTCTTTCAATTTTTCGCAAGCAATTTCGATGCCTTTGTGCGAACCCGAAATCACCAATTGACCCGGACAATTAAAATTTGCAGCAACAACCACTTCTTGCTCAATACTCGCACAAATTTTTTCCGTGATGTCGTCATCAAGTCCGAGAATTGCTGCCATTGTGGAAGGATTAATTTCGCAAGCCCTTTGCATTGCCGTTGCGCGTGCCGCAACTAAGCGCAATGCCTCTTCAAAACTCAATACACCCGCCGCCACAAGTGCCGAAAATTCACCCAAAGAATGTCCCGCAACAGCGGCAGGTTGCACATTTTGAAGGGTTTTAAAAACCGCTACGGAATGTAAAAAAACAGCAGGTTGCGTTACTTTTGTTTGTTGCAAATCCTCAGCAGTTCCTTCAAACATGATGTCCGTAATGCGAAATCCCAAAATTTCATTAGCCTGCTCAAATAAGATTTTTACCGATTCGTTTGCGGCGTAATGGTCTTTGCCCATACCGGGAAATTGAGCACCTTGACCGGGGAAAATATATGCTTTCATCTATTGTTTTTTTATGATAAAGATTTCCGCCGTCGCTTGTGTCTTCACAAGCGACTTTTTTAAGCGGATGTAAGTCGTTTGTGAGGACACAAACAACGGCGATGTCGTTTGTGAGGACACAAACAACGGCGATGGTCGTTTGTGAGGACACAAAACAACGACGATGGTCGTTTTTGAGGACACAAACAACGGCGATGGTCGTTTGTGAGGACACAAACAACGGCGATGTCGTGTAATCACAAACAACG
>JBPOJO010000497.1:0-1950 GCA_052033485.1 Bacteroidota bacterium
AGTCCTTTCAACAAGAAAAAGACAGTAATCTTGCCTTTTGAGAGGGCTAATTTACACAAAAACTCGGCTAAAGGATGCGTACGCAACTCTTCTTCAAGTTCTTTGAAATATCCGACAAGAAAAAATGCAATCGCTAAAAGGTTTGCAATCGAATTAAAATCGCGCACTTGAACTGATTCCCAACCCAAATTTTGTTTCAGAAAAAGAAATATAATTTCTATCTTAAAACGCTGAATATAAGCAAAATACACCGCTTTTGCGTCCTCAAAAGTTTTCACCTCTCGGTTCGTTATCAACAGCATCGGATTTTCAAAAATATTTTTAGTGCCCTGTTTCAAGGTGATGCGAACAACGTATCCGCCCGAACAACCCCATCTTTCCGGCAAACAAAAATTGTTTGCAGCGGAGGTGCAATTTAATTGAGCAGATTTTTATCAAAAAATTGTGGGAGTAAATTTTTGAGTTCGGACATTTTGGTGTCCTGAATGTGGTTGATAACATAAACTAATCACTTTTCGGGATTAATATCGTAATTTTTACAAGTCGCGAAAAAACTGTAAAACATCGCAATCCGCTCCGCCCCCGCCGGTATTTTTTACGCCACTTATACCAAGTCGGGTACAAAATACCGTGTTTTTGAGCGAAAGCTTTGACTGTTTCGCCTGATTGTTCTTGCTGCGCTATCAGGGCGTACATTTTTTTCTCCTTTTCCATGCTCTTTGGGCTTTTAAAGTTGATTTCGCGCAAAGGTAGGTGATGAATGTTTGGAGAAAAAGATGGGGTTGCTCGGGTGGATACTTTTTTTCTCAAAATGTAAGTTGAAAAATTTTTTATGCTAATTTTGTGTGTGTTTTTCATCGTTTTTTGATTTGAAGGTGAGATGTCAAATCTTTGAACGTGAAAACCGCTTTTTGGGTTTTGTTTTTTAAATGAGTTCAGATAAAATAAAAAATGAGCATGACAAGCTGCCGTATAATAAAGCATATAAGCAAAAGAGGTAGTTATTATTGGCTGTTCTGCACATGGTTTGTTTTATATTTAGTCTCGTGCTATGGTTACAAAGGGATTAAATATAAGAATGTGACATTGTATCCTGTTGATTCTCTTTCTAATTATTTCTATTTTTATGACAAAGATAGTATTATTTTAGGACAAGGACTGTTCTTAGATGGACAACAATGGGGAGAGTGGTCTTTTAGAACTAAAAGCGGCTCTGTCGTTAAAATGAACTATCACAATGGGAAAATTAATGGTATTGTTCGTTATATTGACGATTCTCTAAAAACAAAATTTATATGGATGGAAGTACAAGATAATATAATTAACGGTTATTACTTTTCTTTTGATGAAGTTATTCGTTACTATGGACATTATAATGGCTGTAGCGATGATTCACAAAATCAAAAAGGTTTAATTGGGATTGACACATATTCTTCTCATGTTCCAAGAATAGTTATGTTGCCACTAATTGACTACTTTTCGGATGAAATAATAGATTGTGAGTAGTTTGCAATATCGGTGCGATGAACACGACCTTATCGCTTTTCGGTGCGCATACCCGTGCTTTCCGTTATGACCAATTGAACCGATTAAAAGAGGCGAAAAATTCAAATGGTGGGGATGTATCCGCCCGAGCAACCTCTTCTTTCCGGCAAACAAAAATTGTTTACAGCGGAAGGTGCAATTTATTCCCTTTCGAGTTATAGAACCGCAGTAAAATAACGGGTAAAATCCAATTCGCCTGCACGATTTTGGAAAATCGTACTACAAAGAAGTACGAAATTATCATACGAAAGGGAATAAGAATTTGGCAAAAAAAAGGCAAAAACATATAGAGGCTGTCCGAAAAGTCATTTTTGAAAAATTAAAACCAAATATAATTCTTCGACACCCATTTTGCTAATTTTTAACGGAGCTTTAACAACGTTTTTTCTGCAATTTCTGTCAAAA
>JBPOJO010000014.1:0-7372 GCA_052033485.1 Bacteroidota bacterium
AATCCGTTTAGGAAAAGCATATTTTTACGACTTTGAACGACGCAAGAAAATATATTATACAGTTACTTTTTATTGCAGTAGGAATACTATTTGCAAGCAGATTGTATATTATTCAAGTTGCCGACGATAAATATCAGGCGAATGCCGTCCGAAATGCGATTAGAAAAATACCGGTTTATCCCCTGCGCGGCTTCATTTATGACCGCAATAACAAATTGATAGTCAATAATCACCCTGTTTTTGATATAAAAGTTGTTGCCGCCGACCTGAAAATCAGCGACACGGTGCGTTTAGCGCAAGTTTTAGGGCTTGAAACTGACGAACTGCAAAAAAGACTTGACCGCGCCGAACGCAACCGATACATACCTTTTCTATTGGTCAAACAGCTTTCAGCCGAACAGTTTGCCAAAATACAAGATTACATTTACGATTTCCCGGGTTTATTTGCCGAATCGCGCACGGTTCGCTCATATCCGTACAAAGTTTTCGCAGGCGGACTCGGCTACGTGAAAGAAATTGACCAAACGCAGTTAGAAAGTGATATTTACAACGGCGACTCCTATTATTCGCAAGGCGATATGATTGGCAGAACAGGCATAGAGCAAAGTTATGAAAAAGAATTGCGCGGTAAAAGAGGCGTTCGTTCGGTGATGTTCAATGCTTTGGGCATCGAAAAAGGCTCTTTCCGGAACGGTATTCACGATACTTTGCCCGTAGTCGGCAAAGATTTGATAACAACTATTGACATTGATTTGCAGCAATACGGTGAAGATTTAATGAAAAATAAAATCGGAACAATTGTGGCAATCGAGCCGGAAAGCGGCGAAGTGTTGAGCATGATTTCTACTCCCTCATTTGACCCGAATGTGCTGACGGGTGAAGGAAAAGACGTTACAAAAAATTATTTACAACTATTGCGCAATCCCGATAAACCGCTGTTTAACAGGAGTTTAATGGCGACTTATCCGCCCGGCTCCACGCTAAAAGTTGTTAATTCTTTGATAGCCCTACAAGAGGGCGTTGCGGACGAAGAGCATACATTTTTCAGTTGTTCGCAAGATATTGTAAAATGCCACGAGCACCCCTCCCCTATTAATCTGCACCGAGCCGTCCAATATTCATGCAATCCCTACTTCTTTAAGCTCTTTCAACGCATGATAAAGCAGAAAAAATCAGAAGATGACCTCAAAGACACGAAAATCGGCTTGGAAAATTGGCGAAATCACATGCTTTCATTTGGATTAGGGCGGAAATTGGGCATTGACTTGCCAAACGAAAAATCCGGTCTTGTCCCTTCGGTTGCTTATTACGACAAAAAATATAAAAATCCGCGCTATCCGTGGCGTTTGGCAAATATTTATTCACTGAGTATCGGACAGGGCGAGGTCAATGTTGTTCCTTTGCAACTTGCCAATCTTGCCGCCATAATTGCGAACAGAGGGCATTATTTCGTTCCGCATGTAGCTAAAAAAGTCGGTGATTCAACCGCGATTGATGCGAAATACCGCACCAAAAATTTCACTTCCGTTTCGGATAAACATTTTGAGGTAGTGATTGATGCCATGTCTGACGTTGTACGTTCGGGCACGGCGCGAAGAGCCTTTATCCCCGACGTTGAAGTGTGCGGAAAAACAGGCACGGTTCAAAACTCGCACGGAGAAGACCATTCCGTTTTTATGGCTTTTGCTCCCCGAAATAATCCTAAAATCGCCATTGCCGTCATCGTTGAAAATGCGGGCTTCGGCGGCTCGTGGGCGGCTCCGATTGCAAGTTTAATGATTGAAAAATACGTCAACGGTGAAATCAAAAGAACGGAAGAGGAAGAACGCATTTTGGAAGCGAACCTGATAACAACGGACGGCAGAAAAAAAGTGCGCGAACGCGATTCAAAAGAACCTAAAGGCAAAAGAAAAACACCCGAAGAACTCGACCGTTTGTTGGAAGCTTCTTTAGAAAAATTTGACCATCAGGACAGCAATTTCCCCGCCGGCACCTCAACCATGTTGAGTATTCGCAATCGCGACATTGTTTTGCCGAAAGAAGACTAATCGCGCGGCAAATTGTTTGCGCCGAAAAAACAAAATGAACAAGTTGATACGCTATTTTTCTGCTTTTTATTCCTCAGGCAAAAAAATCAATTCGGACAATTTACTTTCCTCAAACAATTCATTGGCAATTTCGAGCAAATCGGCACTTGTCGTGTTTTGAATTTGCCGAATAATGCTGTCCAATGTTTCAATTTCTTCATAATCTAAAAAAGATTTCCCCATCATGAGCATATAACCGGAATTGCTCTCTTCGCTCATCGCAAGTTGTCCGATGAATTGTTGCTTTGCGTTGTGCAGTTGCAACGTTCCGAGTGCATTTTCGCGGAGCAATTTCAGTTCGCGCAGGGACAAATCAATAGCTTTTCTTAAATTTTTCTTCTCCGTTCCGAAACCAACCGTAAAATTTCCCGCGTCGGTGTAAGTTGCAAAAGAAGCATCTACCGAATAAACCAATCCGAGTTTTTCGCGCAAAGTCAAATTCAGACGCGAATTCATGCCAATTCCGCCTAAAACATTGATTAACAAAGAAAAAGGCAGTCTTTTCGGGTGATACAAATCGTAGCTCGGCGCGCCCATAACGCAATGCGCCTGAGATATTTTTTTGAGATGTGTTGTATTTATTTTTTGATAGTTTTGCGGCTTTATTCGCTTTTTATCAGTCGTTTTGTGCGCAATATTTTCCAAATATTTTTGACAAAGATTGCGAATTTTATTGAGCGGCAAAGTGCTGACGACCGAAAAAGTAATTCTCTCCGTCGCTACATTATTTTGAATAAAAAGCCTCAAATCTTCTCTTGTAAAGCCCGAAACAAGTGTTTCTGTGCCTAAAATTGGTTTTCCTAAGGCGTGATTCGGATAGACAATTTCGTAAAAAAGTTCGTGAATAACTTCTGCGGGATTGTCTTCGTACATAGCCATTTCTTCCAAAATAACGCCGCGTTCGCGCTCAATTTCCCTTTCGGGAAAATTGGAAAAAAAGGCAATATCCGTGAGCAAATCAACGGCTTTTTCGAGGTGCTCTTCTAACAAAGAGGCATGAAAAAATATTTTTTCTTTTGTTGTGAAAGCATTCAAATCGCCTCCCACATTTTCCAAACGGTTAATGATATGAATAGCTTTTCGTTTTTCCGTTCCTTTAAAAGCCAAATGCTCCCAAAAATGCGCCAATCCCGTCTCGTTTTCTTTTTCGTCCCTGCTTCCGACATCAAAAACAAAGCCGCAGTGAGCGATGCGCGTGTTAGCAACTTGACGATACAAAACCGTAATGCCGTTTTTAAGCGTAAAAATGACAGGTTCGCTGATATTCATATTATTTTTTTAAAAATTATCTTGCAAAAAAACACGGACACATACAACTGTTCGGAATTTTTGAATCTGTTGCAAAGATATGTTTTGAGCAATTATTTTCCTAATTTTGGGCGTTCATAAAGCAAAATACCCGATACAGAATCGGGTATTTGATGTGAAAACAGGCAGAACTCGTCAAAAACTCCTTTTTTCTAACTTTCAATTTTCCCGACTTCTACGTTTTTCATTTTCGCATTTTGTTTTTTCATGTGCGAATTAAAAACAGAAAGAAGCATAGAGGAAAGCGAATGTTTTGTATTGTTCGCTTCGTTAAATTTTTTGACAAAATCGTGCATCGCCTTGCGGTCATCTTCATGCACTTTAAGAACGAGCATTTTGTCTTTTTTGCGCTCAAGCGTTGGGCGACCCTTTTTGTTCATTTTTTTAAAATTTTAAGTTTTTTGTCTATACCGTTTAGATAAATTACAAGTTGCGTGCCAAAAAAAGTAAATATACCTAAAACGGCGTTTTTACAAAAACGAAGTTTATGTAAAAAAGTTATTCACACTGTAAAAAAAATTAAAAAATTAACAATCTTTTACGGGACAGGGAGTCGGGCGACCGCGTTTTACTTTCTGATATTTCTTGCCGTGTGAAGAAATACATGAAGTATCGAGGAAAGAAACCGAGAAAAAAATAAAAAACGCCAAAAAAAATCGGATATAAGCGTGTCGTCTCATAAGAAAGTGCAATTATTTTTTCTTTGTCGTTTTATGACTTTTGTATTTCGGTGTCCAAGGTTGCATCGGGCGATACAAGCAACTTTCTAAGACAATACACAAAAAAGCCGACAATAAAAATACTGCGGCAAAACGTTTAAAACTTCTTTTTTGCATAGAATTGATATTTATCTCCACATTTTAACAGTGTGCAAGCCTTTTCCCTCCTTACCTGTTTTAGGTTTTGACTTGACGAGCTGCGATTTGTTATATTTCGGTGTCCATGATTGCCTCGGTGCATGATAGCACGATGTTACGGCGAAAAGGCAAAAACAAGTCGCGGCAACTAAGAGAAAATTTTTCATGTCAAATTGATTTGCGGTTTTTAAGATTACGCACAAAAATAGGAAATATTGTGCAAAATCTGCTCCTTATTCAAAAAAGTTTTGTTGATTTAAAAAACAGCCAAGAATAAACTCGTAAAAAAAGCCGTAAGCATTTGCAGGTTTGCAAAATATTGTTTCTCAAAGCCTTAATAAACCGCCGGCAAGATGCTTGCGTCGATAAAGCGCAAACAAGATGCCGGCGGCAGAAACGGCTAAACAGCAATAAAAATTGATTGTTTTCGGGTTTGAAAAATTTTCAACCCAAAACAATTTTTAAAGCATTTTCAAAACGGCGACAAAGTTCCGTCAAAGTTTCGTCCGTCCAAGCGAGTTTGATTTGCAGCGTAACGAGGCGACGCATCAAATCGTCCGAGCGTTCGATGGGCAAATTATTATAGTCTTGGGGCGCGCCGAAAGCATGAATCGGCAACTTGGCAATACTTTTGAGGTTGCGAAAATGTTCCCAATTTTTGATGTAGTGGTACATATTGACCCACCAATATTGAATGCCGGTGATTTGATTAACGCCTTGCTTGTTCATTTCTTCGATGAGCTGTTTGGCATTTTCTTCCGTAGGCATGAAAAAACACAGGAAAGTCGCCGAATCACCCGCTTCTCCGTCGGGCAAATGCCGAAAAGTGATTTGCGGAAATTTAGCGGCAGTTTCTTTTAAGCGTCTTTTATTAGCTTTTTGAACGCTGAGCATTTTATCAATTTTGCGAATTTGCGCCAATCCGAGCGCGGAGTTCATTTCGCCGATTCGGAAATTATAGCCCAAAACAGGGTGATTTTCCATGCCTCTGTTGCTTCCGATGTGGTCGTGTCCGTGGTCGGAATACATATCGGCGTTGCGGTAGACCTGTTCGTCGTTGGTAACGATTGCGCCGCCCTCGCCGCAAGTGATGATTTTGAAAAAATCGAAAGAATAGCAGCCCACTTTTCCGATGGTTCCGGCGAATTTTCCTTTGTAGCTTGCGCCCATCGCCTGTGCGGAATCCTCCACTAAAATCAAATTATGTTTTTCGCAAACAGCAACAATTTCGTCCATACGCGCAGTTGCGCCGCACATTTGCACCAAACAAACGGCTTTTGTGCGAGGAGTCAGGGCTTTTTCGACAGCGTCGGGCGCAAGGCAAAGTGTGTCATCAATGTCTGCAAAAACCGGCAATGCGCCGACAGAAAGCACCGCTTCAATCGTAGCGATGTAGGTAAAAGGAGGCACAATGACCTCGTCGCCGGCACCGATTCCGACTGCTGCCAAGGCGGTTATGACGGCGGTAGAGCCGCTCGAAACGGCATGCGCGTAAGTAACTTTATTGAATTTGCACAATTCCTGCTCAAATTCTTTGCTTTTCCAAACGCCTTTTCTTTGTTCGTCATGGTTAAATCTGAAATGCACTCCCGTATCAAGAACGTCGTTGACTTCTTTGCGTTCTTCGGGTCCGAAATATTCTGAACCGGGCATAGTCCTTGTTTTTTTTGTTGTAAAATATCAAAAATTTGCGCTTCTGCAACGAACTTTTAGTTCGTCAGCCTGCCGTTATCAGACTTACAATCCGATGTGCAGGGCGGAATTATTACAAAAAAGCCAATACAAATTGCGACATTTTTACGCATTTTGCGGCAAAGTCGGCTTCACAAATGAACGAACGAGGATAATAATGCCGGCAATTATCAGGGGGGTACTGAGCACCTGCCCCATGTTCAAACCGACGGCGGCTTTCATGCTTTCTTCAAAGGCTTCTTGGTTTTCTTTAAAAAATTCGACCACAAAGCGAAAGCCGAAAATCAAAATCAAAAACGCCCCGAAAATCCTGCCCATGGGCAAATTAACACGATATTTGAGATAGGTCAGCATTAAAATTCCGAAACTGAAAAGGTAAAACAAAGCTTCGTATAGCTGCGAAGGGTGTCGCGGAGTTTCCGAAAAAGCAATGCCGTTGCTTCTGACAAAATCTTCGTGCAAAAACTTAAAGCCCCACGGCAAATCGGTCGGCGTACCGACGATTTCGGAGTTCATCAAATTGCCCATTCGAATAAAAAAGCCTCCCAAAGCAACAGTAATGACGATTCTGTCCAAAACCCAAAGATAGGGTTGGTCTTTTCGGCTGCGCGCATAGAGGTAGAGTGCAGTTAAAATGCCGATTGCCGCGCCGTGACTTGCCAAACCGCCTTTCCAAACTTTGAAAATTTCGAGCGGCTGCTCAACAAAATAATAATGCGGGTCATAAAAAACCACGTGTCCAAATCTTGCCCCGATAATTACGGCAAGAATCATGTAAACAAGCATGATTTCTAAATCTTCCAAGTTCTTTTTAGCGTCATTGTACGCCATTTTCATAATTGAAATGCCGATAAGGAAAGCAACGGCAAAAAAAACACCGTACCAACGCACGGAAACCGGACCGAGCGAAAAAATTTCGGGTGAAACGTTCCAAATGATGTAATTCAGTATGCCCATAGACTTTGTTTCATTCGTAGTGCAAAAAAAGAGCAAATTTTGAGCGGCAAATCTAAAAAAAATATGCGCAAATTTGTTTATTTGTTGCGTTATTTACTGTTAAGAAAAAAAATGCTGTACGCAACAATCAGCTTAAACTTTCCGTGAGCAACTCTTCCACGCTTTTTGTCTTGCCCGAAAAGTTGATTCCGATGAGGTAATTGTCTTTATTTTGTCCTAAAAATTGTTTGTAATAGCCTCTGTCATGGATTTGTTGCAGGGCAACTTTGGCGGAATCATTCAATTTGAACTCAAAAATGTAGATGCGATTTTCAAAATACATCACCGCGTCGGCGCGCCCCTTTGAAGTGGAAACCTCGCAATGAATGTGATAGCCGCATAATTTAAAAGCTAAAAACAAAATCGCATGAAAATATTTTTCCTGACTTGAATCAAAAATTTGATGCGGAACGGAGGCAAAAAGTGTGTTGA
>JBPOJO010000804.1:0-4554 GCA_052033485.1 Bacteroidota bacterium
ATTCGGTGGAGTTGGATTAGTCCCCGCAGACGTTAAATTCCCGCCCGTTGCACCGATACGCGCCGCCGCACAAGTCGTCAGGCAAACTGCCGAATTGGGATTTACCGCCGTCCCGCCGTTCTCTATCGTGTAAGACGAGATGGTGGTCTGCGAAAATGCACCCAAAGCTAAAAGAAACAAAGGCAAAAACATCGGCAGAAATTGTAAAAGTGTGTGCCTTTTCATGTTTTTAAAATTTAGAATAAAAAAAAAATGAGAACTTCAATTCCCTAAAAAAAATCAAATCAGACATTTCTGTCCTAAAATGAAGAGAAAAAAGCAAAAACAATTCAGTTTTTTTGGTAATCTATATGCAAGAGGGTAAACATTTTTTTTTTATTTTTTCCCAAAAAAAATATTCGCAAAAACGAAAAAATGAAAAATCCAAGTGCCGTGTTTTTTATTCAACTTTATCTGCGCTTCTGCTGTTCTTTAGTTCATTTTAGCAAAAAAACACTTCAAAAGCAAATAAAATTTCACAGTATTCTTTTTTTTCGTTTCTTTTGAATATTTATATGATTTTGGCAAATTTATATATCAAACTCCAAGTTTCCGATTATTTGAATGTGTTTTAATTCTTTTTAGTACGAAAATAATGAAAAAAGGTTGTCTGAGAATGAGATATTTCATAAAAAAATAAAAGTAATTTTTTTTCTTAATGAACAAGGAACTGCAACCGATAACACCAATGAAACGATTGGTTTTCAAATATTTTTTTTACTTTTGAGGCAATCAAACTGTGTAGTTTTTTAACACAACAATCATGGAGAATAAGGAAAGAAAAAATCATTGGGAAAATATTTATCAAACCAAAGAAATGAAAGATTTCAGTTGGTTCCAAGAAACTCCCGCAACATCTTTGAGTTTTTTTGAAAAATATAAAATACCCCAAAACGCAAAAATTATTGACATCGGGGGCGGCGACAGCTTTTTGCCCGACGAATTACTCGAAAACGGCTATACCGACATCACGGTGCTTGATATTTCTGCCGCAGCACTTGAAAGGGCAAAAAACAGACTCGGAAAAAAAGCCGAACAGATAAAATGGATTGTTGCCGATGCAGCGGACTTCCTGCCGAAAGAAAAATACGATGTTTGGCATGACCGCGCGGCATTTCATTTTTTAACAAAAGATGAAGAAGTTTCTCGTTATGTTAAAACGGCAAGGGAAAATATCAATGCGGGAGGTTTGTTTTTCATCGGAACATTTTCAGAAAACGGACCAAAAAAATGCAGCGGAATTGACATTCGACAGTACTCGGAAGTAACTATGACTGCGACATTCGGAGAATTTTTTGACAAAAAAGAATGTTTCATCACCGAACATCAAACACCATTTAATACGGTGCAAAATTTTATTTTTGCCGTTTTTGAGCGCAACTCAATTTTAAATTAATGCTGAAAAAATATTGGCTCAAGCATTCAGCGGCACAAATAAAGGATTTTGGCATAAATGATTGATAATGAATAATTTATGCCCAAAAACAAATATTTTATTTTATTTCTCCGCCGTTGTTTGCGTCCTCACAAACGACTTGCAGTGTAAATAAAAAAGTCGCTTGTGAGGACACAAGCGACGGCGGGATTGATTATTTTTCTTTTATTTTCAACACAAATTCCACAGAAACCTCAAAATCTTCGGCGATTTCTTCGACCGATAATTTGCCGCGCTGCAATGCCTTGCGAATGCCTGCGGTTTTTTCTGCTTCTCGACCGCCTGCAAAGCCCGCATCATGTCCTACCGAAAAGCCAACATCATGTCCTTCCAAAAACCCTTCCTTTTTGCCAAATTCTTCATCTTTCATTTTGCTCACACGCGCCATTTCAGTTTTCTTCGCTTCGGAACGTTCTTCGGGGGTAAGCTGCTCATAATCAATGATTTCAGCGACACGTAAAATGCCTTTATTATTTTTGTTAATCGTCGGATTTTCGGAATGATAAATGGATTCATAGACCAAATTGAGCCAATCCCGCACTTCGGGCGGCGTTTCGTTATCTTTGTAATTCGGATTCAAAGCCACAAAACGATGCCCGTAGATGTCGCGTTCGATGCCTTTTATAGTACGCGGATTCAACTGCATCAATAGCACTTCGTCGAGAACAGGCTGACCGTTTTTTTCATTCAATTTGTATTTTGCCGTCATCACAAGGATAAGATAAACCGTGCGCGGAATCGCATACTCTTTGGAATTGCGCTGCTGCTCGGCAATCGTCATGATAAAATAATTCAAAAAACGGTCAAAATTATGGTCGTATTCGACGCGCTGAATTTCAATGATTACGCGCTTGTCCGTACTTTCGGCGTATATATCCAATTTGAAATCAATATTGCCCGCTTTGGGGGCGAAGCGTTTTTCGGTCTCGATTTTATCCACTTCAATTTCAAAACCCAAAATATCTTTCACAAAAGCCTTAAAAACAATCATGTCCGTAAAGGCTTTCTTGAAAATTACTTCGTTGTCTAAGTTTCCTAACATAATTTTTCGCTTTGGGCAAAGATACGAAATTTATCGAAAATGAAACAGAAAATCCCTTCAAAAATGACACAAATTTTTGTTTGCGTAAGAAAATACGATATTTGTCGAAAAATTTACCACTGTATTGCTTGTTTGGTGCAAATTTTGAAAAATATTTATTCAAAACATTCAACTATTTTGAACAGACATGAAAATGGCTAACACAATCGAACAAAAAGTATTAACATTTGTGGAGGATTTTACGGGGAAAAACAAAAATGATGTGGCACTTTTTGACAACCTCGTCTGTGATTGGAAAATTGACGGCGATGAAGCACTGCAATTTGCCCGTTTTTTTGCCGAAAAATTTCATGTAGATATGAAAAATTTCCACTTTGAGAAACATTTTAAAGATGAAACTGCTTTTCTGACGGAAAACGCCGTTTTGAGCATACCCCTTTTTTTCATCAGTGCCGTCCTCTCATTTTGGCAATCTAATGCCGCTTTGCAAACTCAATTATTCGGCGAGGGGAACTTTTTTACCAATGCTTCGGCGTTTCAACCGCTTGCTTTTTTGTGGACGCAAGTTGTTCTGATACTGAATTTTAACCCGACAGATTTTCAAATTTGGATTGTTTATTTGCTTTTAAATTTGCCTTTTGCGTATATTTGCACGACATTTATTCGAAAAGTTTTTTCTACCAAAGAGAAAAAAACCAACATTTACCTCGCCGACCTTTTTCGAATGGCGCGGCAACAAAAATGGGACTTGTAAGATGGCAAACAAAGACAAAAAACGAATCAACGTCGTTTATTCGACTGACCCCGATTTTTCTTACGAATACGAAAAAAGAGAGGAAGAAAGTGAAACGCTACCGCCCGCGAAGCAAAAACTGAAATTACTCTTGGATACAAAACAAAGAAAGGGCAAAGAAGTTACATTGATAACCGGCTTTGTAGGCAAAACGGCAGACTTAGAAGCCCTCTCTAAAATTTTAAAAACCTATTGCGGAATCGGCGGAAGTGTCAAAGACGGGGAAATTATTTTGCAAGGAGATTGCAGAGAAAAAGTAAAAATTAAACTTCTTGAACTTACTTATGGTGTTAAATAATAAAAATTTTATATTTCTTTTATGGCTGACAATTTTTTTATTTTTTTTAAATAAAAATACTAATGCCGCCGCAGTTGATTCGGTCGGTATGGAAAAAGTCGGTGAAAAATATTTTGTCTTGCACAAAGTTGAAAAAAATGAAGATATTTATCAAATCGCTAAAAAATACGGCATTACCGCTAAGGAAATTATCGGCGACAATCAACAACTCCAACAGCAGGATTTAAAACCCGGCATGATGATTCGCGTAGCCTATAAAAAGCACGTTCCCGTGATGAAAGCCTACCGAATCAAAAGCGGTGAAAGTCTGCTCGGAATTTGTAAAAGACTCGGCGTAAAAATCGAAAATATTCATAAATTAAACGGTTTTTATCACTCAAAAATCAAAGCGGGACAACAAATTCTCGTCGGTTTTGACATCAAAAACCCTGACGTTTTTAACGTTCCTTATGACTTAAATAAACAATGGCAGTTGAGTTATCACACAGTTCAGCAAGGAGAGACGCTGTTCAGAATTGCCAAAGACTACAAAACTAAAACCGACAGCATCGCCCTTTGGAATGGCTTAGAAAACAATCAAATCAAAGTCGGTCAGTTGATTTTGGTCGGTCGGAAACTCGCAGGCAGTAAAGAAGTTACCGGCAACACGCCCGAAACAGCTCAAAACGAAGTTTCGGAAGAAAACGGAGTCGGCGAAGTGATGTATTTAGGCAGTCCGCAACTCTACGCATTGCATAACGGCGCGGCAGTCGGCAGCTTTCTTATCGTCTTCAACGAAAGCCTCAACCGCTCCGTTCGTGTGAAAGTTATCGGAGAAATTCCGAAAAACGATGCCAATAAAAAATTTATCATTAAACTTTCGGAAGCCGCTTGCGAAGAATTAGGGTTTGGAAATCGTGAATTTTTTGTTAAAATAAAATATCGTTCGAGCCAAGATTAACATCTTG
>JBPOJO010000383.1:0-2525 GCA_052033485.1 Bacteroidota bacterium
AATTTAGCGTGTACCGCGAGCTTCAGCCGGCGAATTTAGCGTGTACAGCGAGCTTTAGCTTGCGAATTTGGAGGATGGTATCCCGCAAGGTCGAAAGCTAAAGCTTGCGGTACAATCGGGTTAAACAGTTCCCTTTTTTTTTACATCTTCAAATGAATAATCAAAATATCGTCGCGCTGTTCTGCACCTTCCGAATGGTTTTTCAAAGTAGTGCGAATGTGCTCTTTTTGGGATTCCGCCGGCATTTCGGAAGAATTTTCAAAGAGTTCGAGCAATTTTTTGCTGCCGATTTTGACCCTTTCCGCGTTACATTGGTCAGCCGCGCCGTCGGAGCAAAGGTAAATTTTATCGCCTTTTGAGAGTTTGATTGTTGCCGTATCAAATGCTTTTTCAATTTTTTCGCTTCCGCCGCCGAGTGATTTTGAAGTGCCTTTAATGACTTCACATTTTTCAACATTCTTACGGAGCAAATAACAAGGTCTTTTTGCGCCGGAAAACTTCATTTCCGTAATTTCATCATCCTTTTTTTCAAAACGACACAACGCCAAATCCATGCCGTCGTGATTCAAATCTTCGTCTTGTTTGAGCGAAACACGTATTCTTTCGCCGAGTTCGGTTAAAATTTGTGCGGGTTCAAGGATTTCTCTTTCATTAACAATTTCATTGAGCAAAGTATTGCCGACAAGCGACATGAATGCACCCGAAACGCCGTGTCCGGTACAATCCGCCGCGACAACAAAAAAGTATTTTTCATGCTCCGAAAACCAATAAAAGTCGCCGGAAACGATGTCTTTCGGCAAAGAGAGCAAAAAATTATCGGAAAAAAACGGCGATAATGATTTCGGGGAGGGCAAAAGTGCGTCCTGAATCGTGCGCGCATAACGAATGCTGTCCGTGATGTTGCGATTTTTTTGCGTAACTTCTTTATTGAGCAAAATTAAATCTTCGGCTTGTCTTGAAATTTCTTCTTTTTGTCTTCTGATTCTTGTTGCGATTCGATAAGAAATCAAGGCAAAAAGGGATAAAACAATGACAATGATGGAAAAAATGATAAAATTTTGCCGGATTCTTTTTTCTTGTAAAATTTTCTGCGCTTCAATTTCTTCCAATTTTTCGGTCGCAAGCGTATGTAAAGAATCTTTTTGCACTAACATTCTTTTCAAATGCTCTAAGGTAATTCTTGTTTTGGATTGCGCCTCTTCGAGTGCCATATCATTTTTGACCAACTGATTTTGCAAAGCTTCAATTTGCCGCTGCAACTTGCTTTTTTGCTCCGGGGAAAGGCTTTCGTCGCGGTCGAGTTTTTCAAAAATATCTTCAATTTGTGTCCGCAAATTTAAGCTTTTTTCTAAAAGGGTTTGTTTTTCGAGTTCGAGGTCGTTAATGACTTTGTTGATGTCCGTGTTGTATGAATTGAGGCGAGCGTCCAATTTTTCCAAAGTGATAAACAAATAGCCGCGCTGCGAAACAGTGTCAAATTGAAGAATTTCAAAACCGTTGATGGTCAAATTACCCGATTGGTCAAAATTCGGAATGTTTAACTCTCCTTTTGAATTAGATTTGTAGTTTTGTTGATGATGTGTCGCGACAACATCTTGCAACAACTTCCCTTTTTTATCCTTTAAAAATATTTTTGAAATCACTAATTTATCTTCCGAAACTTTTGTACTGTCTTTCGGGGTTTTATTTTCTTCGTCAGTCGTTTCGGCGGAGGATTCGGGCTGTTCGTAGGTAATTTCGGCGGCGCGTTTGCCGAAGCGAATGTTAATTTGTTTTCCCGAAACGGTAAAAAAACTTTTGTCTAAATATTTTCCGTTGACGGCAATTTTTGTTTTTGCGCCGACGGTTTCTTCTTCCGAAATATCCAATTTGAAAAAGCCTTTATCGTCCGTCATGACAGGGACAGTCATGCCGACACCGTCGACTAACACGTCCGCGCCGGCTACGCCTGCACCGTTGTCGTCGAGAATACGTCCGGAGTAGGTTTTAACGGCGGTTTCAAGCAAAACTTCCAACTTTTTTTCGTCGGGAGAATAGTCAAAACTGAGAAATTTATAGCCTTTTTTACTCGCCGTCAATTTTTGAATGTTCGGACTTTCGGCAGGAAGCGCGAGGGCAAAAGTTCCGTCCTGCTTGCTCACGGCGGTAATTCCGTCATTGACAAGTATTTGCACTCCTTGAAAAGCCGTTCCGTTTTTGTCGGTTACAGTGCCTTTAATGATGACGTTCTGCGCCGAGGCAAAATTTGCCGAGAAAAGAATCAAAAAAGCGATGAGCGTAAATATTTTCGGCATACAGGGTTTGTTTTACAAACTAATTTTGCAAAAATACACGTATTTTTTTTAAAACAAAAAAAAACAATAACAATTTACTACCCATGACGAACGGGCTTTTGTCAGTTGCATTGCGTTTTTTTACAAGAAACAAGAAAAAAAACACAGCCACGTAGGAACTCAAAAAACACGTTCAAAAGCTAAACCAAAGGATACTTTTTTTCCAAAGAATCATAAAATTTTTGCGTGTAA
>JBPOJO010000557.1:0-2495 GCA_052033485.1 Bacteroidota bacterium
TAACGGCGGAAGGAAAAATGAAAACGATGGCGGAAGCAAGTTTCGGAATCACCGAAGCACAATTAAAATCAAGAAATTTACCGAAAAAAAACGGGCTGTATGATTTGACAAAATATGCCGCAACGCATCTCGTGTTCAAATACAAAAAAGCTTTAAAGTCCTAAAACGTTTCAAAAACACCGAAATCACTGTCAAAAAGGCTTTTTCGTTCGTTTTACAACATCGAAATCTTCATTGTCAAAAGTCAAGCGTCTGCGGTAGGCTTAAATCCGGAGACGCTTGTTCTGTTGTCGTGATTCTCTTCTAAAAGCAGAAATTGTTTTTAAGTATTTGCTCAAATTGATTAAACCCATCACAAAAAAGATGAGTGAAATAAAGTCTGACCGCAGTTGTTTGTGTCCCCACAAACGACATGCTGTGCAAACGAAAGTGTACCGAAAGCTATCAACTTGCGATTTTAAGGTGATAAATCGCAAACTAAAGCTCTCGGTACTCTCGGCACGACGCTCCGTCAGTTCTCGCACTTGTCGTTCGTTCAGACACAATCAAGGGTAATTTTATCAATTTTTTTATTAGCTTAAAAAAACAGTTGCGACTTTTCCAAAACAATGGTACGCTTTTTTATTAAAAAAATTGTGCAAATTCAAAAAAAATTGCAACCTTAGGCAAAAGCCAAAAACACACGGCTTTGCACTTTAATTGTGCGATTTTTTTTATTTACAAAAAAACACAAACCACATGAAGCCGATATTTCTCATATTTTTCCTTTTTTTGACAACTTGTGCCTGCCTTTCGGCGCAATCATGGAAAACTGATTTTCAAACAGCGGATTCGCTGATGAAAATTAGAAATTTTAAAAATGCCGTTCCGCTGTATCAAAATGCCCTTTTGCTCGCCGAAAAAGAAGTAGGCAAAAAAAATGAAAATTATCTCAATATTCGCAACGGCTTAGGCAGAAGTATGACATACGTCAGTCCGAAAGCCGAAACGGAAACTTTTCTCTCTGAAACGCTTCTTTTATGTAAAGAATTTGGCGAAAAAACAGCTCAATATGCGCAAGCTCTGCACAATTCGGGAACTTTTTATATGCCCTCATCACAGGGAAAAAATGCAGAAGTATCCGAAATTTTTTTAAAACAAGCTCTTTCCTTACGTAAAGAAATTTTGGGCGAAAAGCACACTGATTACGTTTTTTCGCTTAATAATCTTGCCATTTTATATTCAGATTTACACAAATACACCGCAGCGGAGGCACTCTATAAAGAAGGTCTGTTGATACGAAAAGAAATTTTGGGCGAAAAACATCTCGAATACGCCAATTCTCTCAACAATTTAGCGATTTTGTACAGAAAAATGGGAGATTATGCGACCGCTGAGCCTTATTTTATGGAGAGTTTAGCTATATGCAAAGAAAAGCAAGGCGAAAAACACACCGATTACACTAATTTACTCAACAACTTAGCTCATTTGTACCAAAAAATGGGAAATTACCCTAAAGCAGAGACCTTTGGCAAAGAAAGTTTAAAAATTCAAAAAGAAATTTTAGGCGAAAATAGCCCCGTATATGCGGCTTCGCTTAATAATTTAGCCCTTTTATACATGGATTGGAACAATTTCTCTGTTGCCCTTTCTCTCAGCCTGAAAAGTGTTGCCATTCTAAAAAAAACTTTGGGAGAAAAACACGTCAACTATTTATTGGCAATCAACACATTATCAACCATTTATAAAGAAATGGGCAACTATAACGAGGCTGAATTTTTTGCTAAAGAATGTTTAAAAACACGAAAGGACGTTTTAGGGGAGACCCATCTTGATTACTCTAAGTCTTTGAACAGCTTAGGAAATTTATACGCTATCATGGGAAATTACTCGTCATCAGAGGCTTATTTCAAAAAATGTATAGAAATCCGAAAATCAACAGTGGGCGAGAAACACCTTGAATATGCTAATGTTCTCAATAATTTAGCTATTTTATATTTGAATTTTGGAAATTTTATCGGTGCTGAAACACTTTACAAGCAAAGTTTAGAAATTAGGAAAAACAACTTGGGAAATAAACACCCTGATTATGCGTCCTCGCTCAATAATTTGGCAATTTTGTATTTGAATAGAAACGATTACGGCACGGCAGAGCGTTTATATAAAGAAAGTTTATCCATCAGAAAAGAAATTTTAGGGGAAACTAACCTTGATTACGCAGCCTCTCTTAATAATTTGGCAAATTTGAATTTCAAAAAAGGTAATTACTTTTTTTCTGACAAATACTTAGCTGAAAGTCTGAAAATTAGAAAAAATATTTTAGGTGAAAAACACTCGGAATATGCTTCTTCCCTTTACAACATTGCAAACTTGCATTTCAACGCGGGAAATTTAATCTCAGCCGAGCAGTTGTGTAAGGAAAGTTTATCGGTTCGTCAGGAAATTTTGGGCGAGAACCACCCTGATTTCAACGAAACTTTGCTTCATTTAGCCAAAATTCATTGGCAAATCGGCAA
>JBPOJO010000800.1:0-13602 GCA_052033485.1 Bacteroidota bacterium
CTTAAAATGCAAACAACAAAATTATATTTGGTTTGCAAAATTTAAAACGTACTTTTCGGACAGGCTCTACAAAAATCCCGCAAGCTAAAGCTCGCGGTACAAAAATCCCGCAAGCTAAAGCTCGCGGTACAAAAATCGCGCAAGCTAAAGCTCGCAGTACATAAATCGCGCAAGCTAAAGCTCACGGTACATAAATCGCGCAAGCTAAAGCTCGCGGTACATAAATCCCACAAGCTAAAGCTCGCGGTACATAAATCCCGCAAGCTAAAGCTCGCGGTACATAAATCCCGCAAGCTAAAGCTCGCGGTACAAAAATCCCGCAAGCTAAAGCTCGCGGTACATAAATCCCGCAAGCTAAAGCTCGCGGTACATGAAGGTCGCAAGCTAAAGCTCGCGGTACACTCGGGCTGAATAGCTGCAAAAAATCTATATTATCGGGTCTTATCTAAAACAATTATTATGGTATTTTCTTTTCGCAAATCGTTTTTTGCTGTTCAAAAAACTACTTTGACGATTTTATTTTCTGTAGCTTTATTATTTGCCGTTTTACCTGCGGCTGCACAAATCGGCAGCGGAAAACTGAAAAAACCGCTCAAAGCCGGCAAAAACGACTCCACTTCGGTTGCCGCCGATTCGCTTCAATCCGTGCAGGATACCACTAAAAATGACACTGTCAAAGTAAAAGACCCGAACGAAAAAAAGGAAGTTAAAAGTCTCGGCAGTGAGAACATAGGCAAAACGACCGACAGCATCACTTATGCCGCCAATACGGTCGGTTTTATTTACAGATTTGATTTAATGAAAGGGCTTTACAGCGAACGCCGCCCCGATACGACGCTGACTTTTAAACATCGCTATAATTTTGTCGCCAAAAATGACAATTTGTACCAAGATTTGGGCAATTCGGGCAGTGCAATGCAGGCTGTTTTTGACAGAAGTGCCCCCGACATAGGCAATCGTTGGGGACAAACCGCTTTTGAGCCTTATATCACTCGCGCCGAACGAATGCGCTATTTTAACACTCTTTCACCTTTTACGGATATTTACGCTGTTTTCGGTGGGCAGGGGCGTTCTTTTCTTTCCATAGAATTTGCCCGAAACATTAATCCCGAATGGAGTTTCAGTGTTTTGTATCGAACTGTTATTTCTAACTACGTGGTTTACAAGACTTTCAGAAAAAATGACAACCAAATTCGCCACCAAACAGTCGGTTTTGCCACAAGATATTTCACACCGAAAAGACGTTACAAACTTTTGGCGCATTACCTTTTTTACAATCACAAAGCCGACGAAACCGCAGGTTTGCGTACATTGAAAGGAGTTGATAAAGCGGAAGACCTTTTTAAGGTGAATCCTGCCGAAATTACAATGCGTTTTGAACGCGAAACTGTTAATAATTTGCAATACGGGCATAATTTTCACATATTTCAACAATTAAACATCAGCAAAGACGGTTTGATTGCGCTTTTTCATTCTTTGGACTATTCGTCCGAAACGCGGCGTTACAACGATAAAGATTTTCAAAAAAATAAGGAAACCTATATTTATGACTCCGTTTTTTTTGACGGTGCAAAATCAACTTACTCTTATTATGAAAATTTATATTCCCGTTTTGCCAACAAAGCCGGCATTATGGGCAGTCGAAAAGGCTTCGCGTATGCTTTTTTTGCAAGTATGCGCAGCTATTCCTATTCCGCAAATTTCATGGAGCCGGACAGCATTAAGGTTATCAATGAAAAATTTGACCTCAAAGATGATGCGACAGTCGGCGGCAGTTTGCGTTACGACCGCAAAGAAAATATGTACGCCTCCGTCGGGTACGAAAAGTTGCTCGGAAAAGATTATGTTTTCAGTGCCGAAATTGTCAGCCCTTATGTAACTTTGCAACACAAGCGAATGAGTTACGCGCCGAGCGCGGTTCAGAGGCGTTTTTTCGGCAATCATTTTCGATGGACAAATGATTACGAAAACACACTTTTTTCGACAACGAGTGCCGTAACTAAGTTTTCTGCAAAAAAAGGAATGTTCGTTTTTGAGCCGACAATTTCATATTCTTCCTATCAAAAATACGTTTATTTTGACACTTTGGCGCACATAAAACAAAGCAATGAAAACGTGAATTTGTTGCAAGCGGGCTTGGATTTTACTTTCAAAAGGGAAGCGATTTTGGTGAAAATGAAAACGTACTATACCCAAAGTTCGGGGGCAGATGTGATTCGCGTTCCGCAAATTTTTTCCAATTTGACGGTGATGTTAGATAAAAAAGCCTATAAAAATGCCCTTCACTACCAAATCGGAGCAGATATTCATTTTCGAAGCAAATATTTTGCGGACGATTACAATCCTTTTTTGATGCAATTTTTTATGCAGAATAAGGAAAAAACAAGCGGTTTTCCGGTTACGGATATTTTTTTCAATTTTAAAGTAAAACGTTTTATTGCTTTTTTGAAAGTGAATAATGTTGCGCAAGATTTATTCGGTCCGGGTTATTTTGTTACACCTTATTATATGGGGCAACCTCGTTCGCTCGAAATCGGCATGAATTGGCTTTTTTATGACTAAAATGGCTTTATTTTTCGAGGATTGCATGTAGCTTTTTTTGCCGTGAATTTTTAGCAAGCGTTTGAAAAAATATTTATAACTTGCCTTTTTTCCGAATTTTCTTACCTTTGCGGCAGCATAAAGGCATTTTGGAACGGCGGAAAGTAAGCTAAAACTTACAAAATTTTCCTTTGTGCATTATTCTTAAAAATAACCGAATTTTGATTACCTTTGCAACATGAATAAAACAGCACAACAACTGACGGCAGAAATGCTTTTGGAAATAGGCGCGGTTAAACTTCGCCCCGAAAATCCCTACAATTGGACTTCGGGTTGGAAATCGCCGATTTATTGCGACAATCGCCTGACTTTGTCTTTCCCGAAAGTTCGACGTTTTATTGCGGAGGAACTATGCAATCTTATCCGAATAAATTTTCCCGAGCTTGAATCGCTTGCGGGCGTTGCGACGGCAGGTATTCCGCAGGCGGCTATTGTGTCTGAAATCTTGGAACTTCCGATGCTCTACGTTCGCGCTTCTTCAAAAGGACACGGCTTGGAAAATATGATTGAAGGAAAAATTGTTCCGGGGCAAAAAATTGTCGTGATTGAGGATTTAGTTTCAACCGGAAAAAGTTCGCTTGCCGCCGTGGAGGCTTTGCGCTCCGTCGGCTTTGAGGTTTTGGGAATGGCTGCCATTTTTTCTTACGGTTTTGAATATGCAGAGCTTGCCTTCCAAAAAGAAAGCGTAAAACTCTGTACCATAACGAATTACAACACATTGATTGAAACTGCCGTGCAAAAAGGTTATACCGAAAAAGTTCTTCTCGGTTCTCTCGAAGCTTGGCGCAAATCGCCCGATACTTGGGGCAAATAATTTAACTGCGGCTTGCCGTAACAGTTTAAAAATTTAAAAAATGAAATTAAGCGTCAAAGATTTAAAGGCGGAACTGCTTACGCCTGAAAAAATTGTCATTATTCCGCATACACGCCCCGACGCTGACGCATTAGGCTCGTGCCTTGCTTGGTATCTTTTTTTGTGCAAAAAAGGGCACAGTGTAAAGGTTATTTCTCCGTCCGAATACCCCGAATTTATCAAATGGATGCCCGGAAATGAATCTGTTTTGGAATATTCGGAGGACAAAAAAGTCGAAATTGCGTGTTATTTTGACGAGGCTGACCGCATTTTTTGCCTTGATTTTTCGCAGCTCCGTCGCATGGCACCGCTGAATTCTTTCATCAAACCGCATTACCGCATCGCTCTTGTCGACCATCACATCGGAAAAGAAAATTTTGCCGATTTTGAATATTGGGACGTTCATGCAGGCGCGACGGCAGAGTTGATTTTTTTGCTGATTGAAGAAATGGGCGAAAAGCATCTTATTGATAAAAAAATTGCCGAATGTCTTTACGCGGGCATCATGACGGATACCGGTTCTTTCAAATTTTCGAGTACTTCCGCGAGAATACATAAAATTGTTGCCGAGTTGTATGATGCAGGAATCAACGCGGGCAAAATCCAACAACTTGTTTACGACACAAGAACGCATAATCAACTTAAATTTTTGGGCTTCTGCCTCAACGAAAAACTTGTCGTTTTGCCCGAAACAGGTACGGCTTATTTTGTCATCACAAGGCAAGAATTGCTTGACAAAAAAGTGCAAACCGGCGACACGGAGGGCATTGTCAATTACGCACTTTCGATTAAAGGTATCAATCTTGCGGCGATTTTTATCGAATATGAAGAAGAAATTCGCATTTCTTTCCGCTCCTACGGTGATTTTAATGTTGCCGACATTGCCTCTGAAACTTTCGGCGGCGGCGGACATAAAAATGCTGCGGGCGGCAGAAGAACCGACGGTTTGCAAAATTGTCTGAACGATTTTTTGAGAATTACTAAAATTGAAAAGCAAAAAATTCTACAATCTGCGGACGAAATTGATTGATTGATTTTGCTTTTCATAACAATTTTTTTTACCTTGCAGTTGAAAAACTAACCGACAATTAGCCGAGCTATGAAAAAGGCACTTGCGCTGATATTTTTTTATTGTGTTCATCTTTCGCTTTTTGCTCAAAATGCCAAAGTTAACGACCTTTCAAAATTCGGAAAAACGCCCGAAGAAAGGTTTATTAATCTCAGGCAATTGGGCTACGGCGCAATGCAAACGCAAAAATTTCAAGATGCTTACACCTATTTTAAGGCGAGCATTGAGCAATTTGAAGCTATCGGAACGCTTAAAGAAAAAAATGCAACGGGTGCTAATTATGCAAAATTGAACAACGATTTTGGCTATATTTGCGATACTTTGGGGCGTTTTAACCTCCGAATCATGCACACGCCGACGGCGGTGGATTATTTCAGAGATGCCGTCAAACCTTATCTTTATGCAAATAACCAAAAGGCGGTTTTTAACATTCAAAAGTTGCTTGCCGAGCATTATCTCAAAGAAAATAAACCCGACAGGGCAGTTGCACGCTATCAAAGTTTGCTCAAACTCATTCGTATAACCGATGCGGAAGTCATTTCTGACGCGCATTATGAAATGGCGAGAATTTTTGCCCAAAAAAGTGATTTGGATTCCGCAATGGCAACTTTTCAAACCGCCTATACGCATTTGAAAGGCAGGAAACAAATTGCAGTTTTGTACGGTAAAATTTTTACTTTTTTTAAAGATTATTACGAAGAAAATCAATCGCAAGAGGCAATTTTGGATTTTGCCGCACAATATTTTGCCGAAAAAATTCACAAAGAAGGCGACCCGATTTTGCAAGGAGCACTCTATATTTACAAAGCACAAATCGAACTTATGCGCGGGAAAAGAGGGTCTTTTTTTAAGGACATTACCGCCGGAATAGAAATTTTTCTCCGTGAAAATGACTTTTCGCAAACCGCAAAAGCTTGTATTTTAGCCGCAAACACGCACATTGACGCGGAGGAATACGAAAAAGCCTTAACTTACCTCGAAGAAGCCAAAAAAGCTTCCGCACAAATTCAAAATAACAACAAACTTGCTGCCGAAATTAACGGAAAAATTGCCGAAGCCGAAAGAGCCGTGCGACTTGAAAGTGCCGAATCTAAAAGCCTTGCACTCGACGTACAAATGGAAAATCAAAGAAAATTGTACAGAAATGTCGCGCTCGGCGGTTTGATTATTTTGTTAATTATTGCTGTTGTGAGTTTTATTAACAAAAAGAAAGCAAATTCTTTGTTGCGGAAACAAAATGAAGAAATCAGCCGAAATAAAATTGAAATCGAACAGCAACGCGATAATATTGAGCAGCAAAAAAATCAAATTGAAAATGCCTACAGAAACATTCGCTTAATGAGTGAAATCGGGCAGAAAATCACCGCAACGCTTGACTTAGACAATGTCGTGAAAATTGTTTATGACTGTTTCGGAACGCTTGTACCGACTGACAGATTTGCTGTAGCGGTGTATGATGAGGCAGAAAAAAAATTGAATTTTATTAAATTTTATGAAAACGGCAATGCCGTCAGTATGCCGCCTTTTAAAATTGAAAAAAATGAAGAGAGTATTTTTTCAAAATCAATTTTGTTAAAAAAGGAATATTTGCTCAACGACCTCTCCAAAACGGCAGCGTCATCGCTTTTCGGCGAAAATAAATTGCCTATCAGCAACAAACATTCCGGCTCCATGATTTGTTTACCCTTGCTTGTCGAACAAAAATCCGTCGGTTTAATCCTTGTTGAAACACTCGCGCCGAACGCATATTCGTCCAAAGATTTGGTTTTGTTGCGCACACTCGCTTCATACACCTCCATTGCGCTCGATAATGCGAATGCTTATTCGATAATTGAGCGAAAAAATCACCACATCACGGACAGTATTCGCTATGCGGAAACAATTCAAAACGCACTTTTGCCTGAAAATCAGGTATTTTCGGACAGTTTCGGCGATTATTTTGTCTTTTTCCGTCCGAAAGATATTGTTTCCGGCGATTTTTATTGGACATTTCAAAATAAGAAAAAAACACTTGTTGCCGTCGTGGATTGCACCGGACACGGGGTGCCGGGCGCGTTTATGTCCATGATTGGCATTACTTTGCTCAATGACGCGGTAAGCGTGGAAAATCTCAGCAATCCGCCTTCGATTTTGCAACATTTACACAATGGCGTGCGAAAAGCCCTTCGTCAGACGGCTGAAACAGGGCGCGCAAATGACGACGGCATGGACGTTTGCCTCTGCGCTTTTGAAGCATACAGCGAAGACAGTGTAAAAGTTTCCTTTGCGGGAGCAAAAAGACCGCTTTATCACCTCGCAAAGCCCTATCTTGTTGCGGAGGAAATTCGCGGCGATGCAAAAGCTATCGGCGGCGTGCAAAAAGAACCCGTCAGAACTTTCGCCCTCAAAGAATTTATTGCCTATAAAGGCGATTGCATTTACCTTACCACTGACGGATTTGCAGACCAAAATAATGAAGAAAAGCAAAAATTCGGCACGAATCGCCTCAAAGAAATGCTTTTGGAAAATGCTCATAAAAACATGAATACGCAAAAATTGCTCCTCACGGAGGCATTGGATAAGCACAGCGGATTTGCAGAGCAGCGCGATGACGTTACGATTATAGGCTTAAAAATATGAAAAAATTTCTTCTTGTTCAAACTTCTTTTATCGGAGATGTAATTCTTGCGACGGCACTTTTGGAGAGTTTGCACGCAAAATTTCCGGACGCAAAAATTAGTTTTATGCTCAGAAAAGGCAATGAAATGCTTTTGGAAAACCACCCTTTTTTGGAAAATTTATATGTTTGGGATAAAAAAAATAAGTACAAAAGCCTTTTTGATATTTTAAAAAAAGTCAGAGCTGAAAAATTTGATGCCGTTTTTAATTTGCAAAGATTTGCGACAACGGGGCTTTTTACTGCCCTCTGCGGCGCGAAAGAAACAAGAGGTTTTGTCAAAAATCCGTTTTCTTTTTTGTTTGATAAAAAATTTTCACACGAATACAAAAAAACTTGGCACGAAATCAATCGAAATTTCTGTCTTGCGGAGGATTTATGCGGAAATACTTTTGAAAAGCCGCGTTTATATCCGCAAAAGATTGATTTTGAAACCATTGCAGAATATCAAACCGAAAAATATATTTGTCTTGCCCCATCTTCTGTTTGGTTCACCAAACAATTTCCGGTCAAAAAGTGGCTCGAAGTCTTGCATTATTTGAATTTTAAAGGAAAAATTTTTTTACTCGGAGCTAAAAGTGATGTAAATTTATGTGAAAATCTCAGCCGTGAATTACAAAATGCGGAGATTTTAGCAGGGAAATTGACATTTTTGCAATCGGCAGCACTCATGCAAAAGGCGGAAATGAATTTTGCAAATGACTCATCGCCGCTTCATCTTGCGGCTGCGGTCAATGCTAAAATAACGGCGGTTTTTTGTTCGACTGTGCCTGATTTTGGTTTTTTCCCGCTTTCCGACGTATCATTTTTGATGCAAAATACGGAAAATTTAGCCTGCCGCCCTTGCAATTTGCACGGGAAAAAAAGCTGTCCGCTCGGGCATTTCCTTTGTGCGGAAGGCATTGAAAAAGAGCAGTTTGAACCGATAAAAGCGCATTTGAATTAGTTTTTATGTCAGCAATTTTCTCCGCAAACATGAAAATATTGCCGCCTCATGTTGCTTTTTGCTGCCAAAGTTTTGTCCTAACGGGTTTTAATCGCGTCTTCCAAAGAGGGAAAATCTTTTTCAAATTGCCGAAATTAGCATAAACAAGACTTATTTTCATGACTAAATCCAATCTTTCGTTTCAATATCTATTTTTTTCATTTGTTCAATCGTAAAATGTATTGTTTTGATTATTTCCGTGATGTGAAATAATTCATCTGCAATACTTCTGCCTTTTCTGTCCTTCAAATATTTATCTAAAACCTGATAGCCGCCGATATAAAAATTGTAAACGTTTTCGGGAACGGTTTCAAAATATTGTGTTTTATTAATGTATAGACGCAGGTGCGTTTTATTGTTAATTTGTAAAGTTTTAAATTCAGGTTTGACCACGATATTATCACCGGCAATCGGGTAATTACCTAATTCTGCTAATTCTTTGAAAGCAAATTGTTTTTTCATCAATTGTTTTTCAATCAATTCAAAGCCTAAAACGGACAGTTTTTCAAAGACTTTTTCGCTGTCGGTGAATACAATACGCGGGAAATCCATTTTTAAAAATTCCGCGTATTTTGTTCTGTATGTTTCACTGTGCAAAATTGCATAAATGTAGCCTGCAATTTGTTCAACACTAAACTCCTTTTTGTATTTTGTTTTCAAAAATTGTCTAAATTCTTCCGTAAAATTATCTTTTTTGTCATTTTCTTTAAACAGATAATTTGCGCCATTTCCGTCCCCGTTGCCGTTGTAACGGAAGAAAGGGAAAATAAAGGCACCGCCTTTATTGCTTAGTGTAATTCTAAAATTACAAATTATATTTGTTATAAAAGAGTGATTAAAAATTCCTTCGGCTACTTGTCGAACAGTAACTAAACCTAAATTATCTTTTTCAAAATGTTTCATTATTTGCACAACGGGCCAACCTATAAATCCTCTTGTTTTCCCTGTGTAAACAATATTTCTAACATCAAAAGGACGATAATTTATTTTCTTTACTAAATCGTCTTTTATTCCGTATTCCTCAATATCCTTTTTTGCCCATTCGTATCTCCAATCTCTTACATCTGTAGGTAAGTTGTACTTATGATAAAATTCATTTTTGGACAATTTCAAAATATCTCTTGCGGCTTGCAAAGCATTTTTTTCGTCAAAATGAATTGCTAAGTTATCACGTTTCGTAACTACCCCTGTTCCATTCACTTCAAAAATATCTTTTACACTCCAAAACTTCTCGTAAACTGCTCTTACATCTTGATTTTGGGGTACAAATAAATAAAAAGGCGCATTGGGTTTTAATTCATTAAATTCAATAGTTTTAAAGGAATTGTCCAAACAAGTTTTAAATTTAACAGCTCTTTCGCCCCAAAAATCAGTATGAAAAATACCTTTTTTTAGACCTTTCTTTTTTACCAAAATTGAAATGGCAACTCCTTGTTCAATATCAAATACATTTTGGTCTTTATTGCCTTCGGGTGTTTTTTCTTTTTTCTTTGCATTCCCGTGTAAATCAATGAAATACAGTTGGTCAAAGGTATTCATTAAACTTTGTCGCATTCCGCGAAAAGTCGGGTTGTCTAAAAAGGAATGATTGGTAATTATTCCTACAATTCCTTGTTCGGCATTGTCCATTTTATCTTGAGCAAAACGGATAAATTTCACATAATCGTCTTGCAACCATTTCGGATTGCGTTCGCCGAGCGGTTTGCCGTCAACAAAATTGTATTTTTTTATTTCATTTTTAATCCAATCGCCGTTGTTTTTTGAATGACCTGAATAGGGCGGATTTCCCGTAATTACTAAAATTGGAGTGTCTTTAACTTTTTGTGCCGATTGTGTTTCTTTTGAAAGTTGCGGCATAAAAGCAACTTTTATTTGTTTATCAACCGGCTCTAAGGTATTGGTTAAATAAACTTGCAAACGGTCGTTTCCCTGAAATTCATAACCAATTTCTTTCAGGTATTGCGAAAGTTTTAAATGGGCAATGGTATAAGGTGCAATCAGATACTCAAAACCAAATAAATTTTTTAAAATATGGTCTTGTATAATCATTTTGCGTTTTTCAGGGTTTTCGGCAGGGATATTTTCTAAAATAATTTTAAAAATTTCCAATAAAAAAGTACCCGTTCCTGTGGCAAAATCTAAAACGGTAACTTTGTTGCGGTCTGCAAAACCGTTTGAAAGTTCAAAAGTGTTGATTAAAATTTCATCAAGGGCGCGCACAATAAAATTCACCACTTGCGGCGGCGTGTAATAAACGCCTTTTGATTTTCGCAAATTAAAATCATAAGTCGCCAAAAATGTTTCGTAAAAATAAATATACGGGTCGGTTTCAAGCGTTGAATTGTCTTTAACTTTTTTTATAAAACTTAAATTTTGCTTTAAATCCGACCATTGAATATTGTTAATAATAGAAATTGTTTCGTCAATTATCCATTTAGTTTCTATATATTCGGGTTTTTCCAATTCATCAAGGAAGTTAATCAACTCTTTGATTAATTGAAAACTCGAAGGAATGAAATATTTTGCATTTTGCAGCGAAATCGGTTTGGTGTCGGCATTCAGACCGGCTAAAAACAAGCCGTAAGCAAGCATTTGCGCAAAAGCGTCTGAAAAATCGGAAATTGTTAAGTCCGTGAAAATGTTGTCTTTGAAAGCATTGTAAAGGTCGTATAATCTTTCTTGTTCGTTTTGCTCAGTTTGTCTTGTCAGTTCGTGATGGATAAAATCTTTCAAATTTTTACAACGAACCGCCAAAGCAAGAGCCAAATCTTTGGGAAGTGCAATTTTTTCGGGTACTTGCGAAAAAAAGTTTACTAAAAGTTTTTCAACTTTTTCGGCTTTCTCGTTATCTACTTTGAACTTTTTATTTTCAATATCGGATAAATAACACAAGGTTTCGCGTTGAATCATTTCATCTTTAATCCAAACAAACTCCAAATAATTCGTAATTATCAGATTTTGTGATAACTCGCGATATTTTTTAATTTGTTCGGATTTAAGGATTTTATCAAGATTTTCTTCTGCTTTTTTGGTTTCAATATAACCGAGCATCGAATCGTTAAAGGATATACGAAAATCGGGAACGCCAAATTCTCCCATTCGTTTTCCCTCTTGAAGAACTTTATATTCGGGTAATTTTGCTTCCGTAATTAATTCGTTCAAATAAATCTCAAAAGCCGTTCGCAAAGAAGTTTCCGATGCTTGGGAAAAATCTATTTTTTTCAGTGCTTCGGTATAGTTTTTAGTTGCTTGCATTTTCAGATTTTATGCTTAAATAATTTGAAGTCAGACCCAACAGCATCATTGTTGCTCAAAGCTTGGTTCTTTAGAGTCTTTCATTCGTTTCAATTTTTCAGGCAAAAATAATCAAATTATTTGAAATTTGTTGTTTTTCGCGCGGAATATTGAGGAAAAATGTTGGTGTTGGTTTGTCAGAAAATATTCACCTAAATATTTGCATAAATGCCGCGCATACAGCTTTCTGTTACCTTAGCAAAATGAAGTTGTGTTTCGGGCTATTGTTCAATTACTCTCTTAATTCCTTTATTATTAATTCATTATGCCTGAACAAGGATAATAATTCTGTTGCCTGTCCTTTGCTTGAGAATGTAATCAACAAAGCGTTTTCATCGACTTCAGGAAATGAATTTCCATTAAGTATTTGTTCAAATTTAATGTTGAAAATAAATCTGACCGCCGTTGTTTTGTGTCTCCACAAACGACTTGCAGTGCAACTGAAAAAGTCGCTTGTGAGGACACAAGCGACGGCGTGGCAAAGCGTTTTCATCAACTTCAGGAAATGAATTTCCATTAGTCCTCAATACAATTGAAAATGCCCTTTGGGAGGTAGAAATTGGGTGCGAGGGTGCGGTTAGAGTAATTTTTCAAGTATTTCAATGAATTTAGTACCGTCCGTAATTTCATGTTTACCGCTCGAATTTTTTTTGTAAGGCAAATTTCCTTCAATTACTCTCAACACTCCATTTTTATCCAAAAATAAATTAACCGGAAATCCTCCAATGCCTAATTTAGTCGTGAGTTCTTTAGAATTAACGATATGTTGAAAATCACATTTGAACTTTTTTAGAAATTTCTTAACCTTTGCCTTTGATTCAAAAGTAATTGCTAAAAAATTAAACCGATTGCCGTGTTCCGCTTGCATTGTATTTAAAGCAGGCATCTCTTCAACACAAACTACGCAGCCTGTAAACCATAAATTTATGAGTGTAGGTTTTCCTTTCAAATCATCAATACTTATGGTTCGACCGTCAAAAGTTTCAGTGCTTTGCAAAGGAAATTCTTTACCAATCAAAGCCTTTTTCTTTTCATGTTCTTTTCGCAATTTTTCAATATTGTCAGAAAAATACCACTTATACGAAAAAACAATAGAATCATTTCTATTATACGCTTCGGTCAGTTCTTCATAAACATCCATAGATTTTGAAATATTTTTCAACGCATTCAGAGATTGCTCTTTTAGTTCTTTATAGCTCAACTCGTCTCTGATTTTACCCTTTGTATCAATATAATATTTTTTAGATTGCCCGAAGATTTGGGTTGAATAAAACACTCCTATAAGGAAAAAGGCGACAAGAATTTTTGCTTTCATCTTATTTGTTTTGATTTGAAGTAACCAACGAAAAATGCTTTGCGCACCGCGATAACAGGAACATTGCAGCAATACGCCGGCAATTTAAATCGTTTTTTTTGACTTTCGCAAGTTTTTTGGAAAAAAAACCTTTAAGAAAATATATATACGTTGATTGTGTTTTCTGACAGGCACATGCATTGTTTTTTTTATAAAAAACTGTTAAACAATGTATTAAGTTTATTTTGAGGACACAAAAACAGCTCAGCGTCAAAAAATATTATGTATATTTTTAATGTTTTCCTAATTCTTCTTCGATTTGCTCCACAGTTGGCAAGGACGATTTGAGATTATCGGGTAAAGCTCTTGTCAGTTCATATTCGGAAACGCCAATCGCTTTTTGCATATCACGTAAGGCATATTCAGCAATAATTTTACTTTTATCCTCACACAAAATTAAGCCGATAGTGGGCGAATCGGTGTTATGCCGGAGAAAGTCATCAACTAAGGAACAATAAAAATTCATTTTTCCTGCGTATTCAGGTTTAAAATCTCCTTTTTTGAGGTCAATCACGACGAAACAGCGCATTTCGAGGTGATAAAACAACAAATCAATGTAAAAATCTTTGTCGGCTGCTTCCAAGTGATATTGCCTGCCAACAAAGGCAAAGCCCTTACCGAGTTCCAATAAAAATTTTTCGAGGTGTTTGACCAATTCCGTTTCCAATTCACTTTCACGGAACGACTCTGTAAGAGTCAGAAAATCAAAGATGTACGGGTCTTTGAGATTTTCTTTTAATAAATCAACTTGTGCGACAGGCAAAAGTCGTTCAAAATTATTGGTTAGATT
>JBPOJO010000596.1:0-3630 GCA_052033485.1 Bacteroidota bacterium
TAGCGGAGTAATTTTGACAGAAATTGCAGAAAAAACGTTGTTAAAGCTCCGTTAAAAATTAGCAAAAAGGGGGTCGAAGAATTATGTTTGGTTTTAATTTTTCAAAAATGACTTTTCGGACAGCCTCTTAAATCCGCAAGCTAAAGCTCGCGGTACACTTTAACAGTTACAAAAATGCGAAAATATGAAGAATAGCGACAATGCTGCAAAATAAAGCCAATTTCACGCTAAGGGTTTCAATAACGCTCAGTGAAATTGGCTTAACACACTTTTAAATTCTCCGATTACTTGCAACTAAACCGCCGTGATGCCGCCGATAAGATTTCGTACTTTGTTAAAGCCGTTTGCGGTCAAAAAATTCTTTGCATTTGCACTCCTTGCGCCGGAGCGACAATGCACAATAATTTCTTCATTTTTCCAATTTTCAATTTTTTCCAAAGAATCCGGCAGCGTTCCGAGCGGAATAAGCAAGCCGTTGAGATTGCGCTCCTCATGTTCCCATTCTTCGCGCACGTCGAGAATATTGAGCTTTTCGCCCGCGTCTCTTCTTCTGATAAATTCTTCAACAGTGATGTCTTCCATGTTTTTTTTAATTAAGGATTATGGTATGCAGCAAGCAGGTAACATGCTGTTTTTTAGGTTTTTACACAATTACGGCACGATTATCAAACTTAGGGATTGTGTTTAATGAGCCATTTTTGAGCTTCAATTTCGCTGTCAAAATATTCAAAAGGTACCACTTTTTCGTTGTACGTTTTGACGATATTGTTCGTTTGTGTTTTCATCGTGTGCCGCCCGAAAACGTCTTTTGAAACAACTGTTGCCAAGCAAGTTACGGGGGTTGCCGCGTCGAGTAATCTTTTGAAAAAATCATTGACCACCCACTCATTAATTTCATTCGAAACCGCTTGCCTTTCGGTTTGGTCAATCAGCCAATGCCGCGCATTTTTTTGAATAAATAATTCCAACGCATTGTCCATAATGTTTTTAAATTCATCAAAACGAACAAAACCCTTCCAAACAATTTTCAAAATTCCCGAAGCCTCATCAAAAAAAACAGCAGCGGATTTTGACTGAAACAACTTCTCCATGGCAGTTTGTATTTGTTTGCAAAGTAGAAAAAAATCCCCGTGAAAAAAAATTTTTTTTACCAAAGTATAAAAAAAATTTTGAAAACGCAAGATTTTAGACAAATTTTGCCGAAATAATAGCTCTTTCATGAACGCACAATCCAAAATTTATGTCGCGGGACATCGCGGAATGGTCGGCTCCGCTGTCTGCGAAGCACTGAAAAAATCAGGCTTTCAAAACTTGATTTTCAGCACTTCCAAGGAAACCGATTTGCGCAATCAAGAACAAACACAGCGTTTTTTTCGTGAAAACCGCCCCGAATACGTGTTTCTCGCCGCTGCCAAAGTCGGCGGAATTGTGGCAAATAATACTTTCAGAGCCGATTTTATTTATGATAATCTCATGATTGAAGCGAACGTTATTCGCGCCTGCTATGATTTTGGCGTAAAAAAACTACTTTTTCTCGGCTCCTCTTGCATTTATCCGAAATTTGCACCGCAACCTCTGCGCGAGGAGTATTTGCTTACGAGCGAATTAGAACCTACAAATGAACCTTATGCCGTTGCAAAAATCGCCGGTATTAAGCTCTGTGATGCCTTTCGCGCGCAATACGGCTGCAATTTTATCTCCGTCATGCCGACAAATCTTTACGGAGCAAACGACAATTATGACTTGCAAAATTCCCATGTTTTGCCCGCTTTAATAAGAAAAATGCACTTGGGAAAACTTTTGCAAAATAATCTTTGGAATGAATTGAGAAATGATTTTGCCGAAAAAACCATCGAAGGCAAAACTTTTGCCGGCAGCAACGATGAAATTGCAGCCCTGCTCGATAAATTCGGAGTCAGGAAAAGGCAAAACGGCAAAATTGAAGTTGAAATTTGGGGAACAGGCACGCCTCTGCGCGAATTTTTGCACGCCGACGACCTCGCAGACGCTTGTCTCTATTTAATGCAACATTACGACGAAGCCGGACTTGTCAATATCGGCACAGGAACGGATATTTCGATAAAAGATTTGGCTTTGACTATCCAAAAAATTGTCGGTTTTGAGGGTGAAATTTATTTTAATGATTCCAAACCCGACGGAACGCCGCGCAAATTGCTCTCGGTTGAAAAGTTGCATCAAAAAGGTTGGAAACATCGAATTGAGCTTGAAGAAGGCATTTCGCAGGTTTATCAAAATTATTGCCGGCACAAAGCTTTAAAAAGCTAAAGGCTTCTTGCCGACAAATGTACGCAAAAATTTTACGCCAAAAAAGCTCAAAAAAATGATTTCTGTCATTATTCCTTGCTATAACGAAGAAAAAAATATCGCGCTCCTGCATCAACGCACAAGCAATGTCATGCGCGGAATGTCCGTCAATTACGAATTAATTTTTGTCAACGACGGCAGCGCGGACACGACGGCGCAACTCCTGCGGGCACTTGCTTTAGAGGACGAAAACGTCGTTTTTATTGATTTGAGCCGCAATTTTGGGCATCAAATCGCCGTCAGTGCAGGAATTGAGCACGCAAAAGGCGATGCCGTCGTCATTATTGATGCGGATTTGCAAGACCCGCCCGAACTGATTGCGGAAATGTATCAAAAGCTGTTAAGCGGTTTTCAAGTCGTTTATGCAAAAAGAATCAAACGAAAAGGCGAAACTTTTCTCAAAAAATTGACCGCCAAAGTTTTTTACCGTCTGATGAAAAGCATCACAAATTTTCCGATTCCGGTGGACACGGGCGATTTTCGAATCATGGACAGAAAAGTGGTCGACGCGCTCAAAAGTATGCCCGAAAGCAGCAAGTATCTGCGCGGGCAAATCGCTTGGATTGGCTTCGAACAGACTTTTGTCGAATACGAGCGCGAGGAAAGGCACGCCGGAAAAACGGGCTATTCTTACAAAAAAATGATTAAATTTGCCCTCGACGGCATAACAGGTTTTTCTAATTTACCGATAAAATTAGCCTCTTTTCTCGGTTTTATGGTCTCAGGAATCGCATTTTTGCTCATTTTATACGCGCTTTATTCCAAGTATTTTATTCATGCCGGCTACATGCCGGGTTGGGCATCGCTCATGATTGTAACACTTTTTATCGGCGGAATTCAGTTAATTTGTGTGGGAATTTTGGGCGAATACATCAGCAGAATCAATACGGACGTAAAAAGGAGACCGCTTTATTTTGTCAAAGAAATCGTTGAAAAAAAGTAACACTCCCGCAAGCTAAAGCTCGTGGTACATTTTCTTACTCGAGCCTGTCCGAAAAGTACGTTTTAAATCTAACAAACCAAATATAATTTTGTTGTTTGCATTTTAAACCTCAAAGATGATTTTTTTTGACAGAAATTGCCTCCAAACCGTCATTTTTTCTCTAATGAAATGCTCAAAACGGGAATAACGAAATTTTATTTGGCTTTGATTTTCCTAAATTGACTTTTCGGACACCCTCTGAATATTTTTAGCAAATTATTTTTGAAAATTCTTAACTTATTCCCTTTCGGGTGATAGAAGCGCAGTAAAATAACGAGCAAAATTCCGATTCACCTACACGATTTTGGAAAATCGTGCAGCAA
>JBPOJO010000029.1:0-3466 GCA_052033485.1 Bacteroidota bacterium
TTCGAAGATGGACGAGTAAACGCTTCAATTAACGAAGATGAAGTTATAAGGTTAATTCAAAAACAATTTTCAATTGAAGTTCCGCGAAGCAGGGCTTGGTATGATTTCGCTGTGGAAACAGGAGAACAATTTTATCCCGTTAATATAAAAATAACTGATACTACACACGCAGATAACCTTAACTGTAAATTGGGTATTTATTATGCGTTGACAGGATTATTGCCGGATTTTCCCAATGAAATAAAATGGTTGTCATTTTTTGAAAAGTTAAAACTAAATTTGGCAAAAGAAGATTCAAAAGATTACTATTTTTTAGTTTTTAATAAACAGAATCCCTCTGATGTATTTTTAAACACGCTAAAATGCTTAACAGAAATTCAACCGAATGGGAATAACTTACCTTTTCAGTGCAATTGGGATAAAAACAGAGTACCTCATCAAAGAAATTTTGATGATTCTGCAACTTTTATTCTTACAACATTTGGTAAGTCTATCAAACTTCGTTCTGAAATTTATTTTAATTTTAAAAAACACTTCCCCGAATATGTATAATGTTGCACAATTTGGACAGGTTTTTACGCCCCAATTTATTGTAGCCGAAATGCTGCTTTTGCGTAAGAATTTTGGAAGAACGTTAGAGCCCTCGAGCGGTGACGGGGCTTTTGTTCGGAATATTCAAGGCTGCATCGGCATCGAACTTGATACAACACATTGCACGCCGCCTTCTGTCAATATGGACTTTTTCGATTATCCTACAAGCGAAAAATTCGACACGATAATCGGCAATCCTCCTTATGTTCGTTTTCAGGATATTCTACCCGATATAAAATGTAAATTAAAATCCCAACTTTTTGATGAAAGAAGTAACCTTTATTTGTTTTTTATCGAAAAATGTATTCACCATCTCAACGATAAAGGCGAACTTATTTTCATCACCCCAAGAGATTTTTTAAAAGCTACATCAAGTATCAAATTAAACGAATTTATCTTTAAAAATGGAACAATTACGGATTTGATTGATTTAGGTGACAAAAAAATTTTTAGCGGTTTCAACCCTAATTGTATCATTTTTAGATTTGAGAAAGGCAATTTCGGTCGAAAAACCAATGTTTCCATGCGTTTTTCGTGCAATAATGGGCAACTTTTATTTACTAATAATGATTATCATCTCTTGTTTAAAGATGTTTTTAACGTAAAGGTAGGTGCGGTGAGCGGTAATGACCAAGTTTTTACCAATAATGAATTGGGCAATGAAGATTTTGTTTGTTCTTCTACAGCACGAACAGGCGAAACCAAAAGAATGATTTTTAATACGCATATTCCTTATTTAGAGCAATTTAAAAGTATTTTGATGGCAAGAGGAATTAAAAATTTTGATGAATCGAATTGGTGGCAGTGGGGGCGATTGCATCATATTTCCAACCAAAAAAGAATTTATGTAAATGCTAAAACAAGAGCAGAAAAGCCCTTTTTTACGCATAATTGCAATAATTATGACGGTTCTGTTTTGGCTATTTTTCCAAAAAAACAAGAGGTAGATGAAAATGAATTATGTAAAAAATTAAATGAAGTGAATTGGTACGAATTAGGTTTTGTTTGTGACGGAAGATTTATTTTTTCACAAAAAAGTTTGGAAAATAGCTTGTTGCCCAATACTTTTAAAATGTATGCGGTGAAAGAAGATTTGTTTTGACGTTTAACTCTGCATGTTTTCTTGCTGTTAAATCTGGAAAAAAGCTGCCGGAGCATTTTGAATACATGATTTATGACAAAAATCATAATTAAAAAAAACATATAGATGCATTGCTCTTGTACATTCCTCAACTAATGCTTGCCGTTGAAGTTTTTGCAAAACTACAATGTTGCAGATGTTCTTGTAAAAATTCGATACTTATCAAACCTTCACGTAAGACTAAATTTAAAAAATAATTGCTTTTCGCGTTTCAATTTTAGCCCCCTTGCTGAAACGAAAAAAATAAACGCCGACATGAAAATCAACCGTTGAAATCCTGTTTTCCTTGCCGAATAGTGTCAAATCTACCGTTTTAACTCCGTATATATCAAATATTTCGAGCCGATATTCTTGCTTTTCGGGGAATAAAATGTAAATATCTTTCCCTTTTTCCGTCGGATTAGAGAATCGCAAAAATTCCGATTTTTGTTCATCGGTTTGCGCGGCTACCGTCAGCCTTAATTCCGAAAAAGCAAAACCGTCTCCTGAGCCCCCTTTATAGGCATTCTGCGCGCAAATTTCGGCTGAAATGTGAAAAAAGAAAACAAAAAATGCCCAAACAAAATATTTTTTTTTGATTTTCATGCTTATTTTAAAGTCAAAAGTTTTTTTAAAGCTAATTTTGCGACAAGATACACAAACCTTATGCTTTTCAAAAATATCAGGGTTTGAAAATTTTGTGAAAACGAAATTTTTTTGACATTAAAAATCAACAAACTATGCAATTTTTCATTGACACGGCTGACTTGGAAGAAATTCGTCAGGCAAAAAAATTAGGTATTATTGACGGTGTTACCACTAACCCGTCTTTGATGGCAAAAGTCGGAATCACCGGTAAAAAGGCTGTTTTGAGCCACTACAAAGCTATTTGTGATTTAGTCGGACAAAATGTCAGCGCGGAAGTTATCGGGACAAGTTATGAGCAAATGATTCGCGAAGGCGAAGAATTAGCCGACATTGACGAAAATATCGTCGTTAAAATTCCGATGACACAAGACGGTTTGCGCGCGATTTCTTACTTCACGGAGGCGGGAATTCGCACGAATTGTACGCTGATTTTTTCCGCAGGTCAGGCACTTTTAGCCGCAAAAGCCGGCGCGAGCTATGTTTCGCCTTTTGTCGGGCGTTTAGATGACATTTCGACAGACGGTTTGCAGGTGATTGACGATATAGTGCAAATTTTTTCAAATTATGAATATGAAACCGAGGTTCTTGCTGCGTCAATCAGACATCCAATGCACCTGATTGAGTGTGCAAAAACAGGTGCGCACGTCGCAACAGCCCCTTTGAGCGTGATTTTGAGTCTCATCAATCACCCTTTGACCGATTCGGGTTTGGCTAAATTCGTTCTCGATGCACAAAAATTAGCCTTATAGATTTTTTTGAATTTTCAAATTGCCGGCATTTTTCGGACTCCCTAAGATGCCGGCAATACAATGCTGTATTGAATTGAAAAATAAATTGCAGTCTTAGGTTTAAAAATGAGGTATCTTTTTAGTCAGCGTGCACCGCGAGCTTCAGCTTGCGACCTAAAATTCGATTATTGACATGGCTTGTTCCATAAATCCGCAGCTAAAGCGCGCGGTACAATTTTTGACAAACCGGCTAAATAGTTACATTATTTTTCATTCAAGATAATTTCTTGCATAAGCCTTTTCAGGTCATATTGCATGATTCTGATTTCACCGTCAAAGGTATCAAGCATTTGCAAGCGCGTTTCGAGCGCGTCGCTGT
>JBPOJO010000371.1:0-4114 GCA_052033485.1 Bacteroidota bacterium
AGGAACTGTATATTTTTAGCAAATCATTTTCCGCAGCCTTTTTTTGTCGCTTGTGTCATCACAAGCAACAAAAAACCATCTTTCAACATCACTTTTTCTTTTTGCCGTACTAATGAGCGTACAAGGGTGTTTTACTTTGGCAGGAAAAAAAATTATTCGGTAAACTTGTCAAATGTTTGAGCTGACCGATTTGAATTAAAGCCAAACCCAAGTCAATTTAAAGCAAAATAAAGCACACCTGCTTCAATATGATTGACTTCATAAAAAATTACCAATCAGCATTTTAAAAGAAAAATTTTTCATTTTTGAATGAGCAAACGACAGAGCTGACACGCCTAAAATTTGTCCGTTCTGTCGTTTTTTGTTTTCAAAATTTTTTTAATAATCGGTTTGCTCCAAAAATGCAAGCGTTTTTTGGATGTGAGGCTGCAAAAATTCGTCTTTTTCCATAAACGGCACTTCTCGACGATAATTTTCCAACATCTCCTCCAAAACAGGCGAACTGCGCAAAGGACGACGAAACTCAAGTGCTTGTGCAGCCGTCATCAACTCAATCGCTAAAATATTTTTAAGGTTTTCTAACACACGCAACGTGCGGATTGCGCCCGTAGCCCCCATACTCACATGGTCTTCTTGCCCGTTCGACGAAACAATAGAATCTGCCGAAGTCGGCGTACAAAGTTGCTTATTCTGACTTGCCAAAGCAGCAGCCGCATATTGCGGAATCATAAAACCCGAATTTAAACCCGCATTTTTTGCCAAAAACGGCGGCAAACCGCGCAAACCCCCTAAAAGTTGGAACGTTCTGCGCTCCGAAATGCTGCCTAATTCACTCAAAGCCAATGCGAGGTGGTCGGAGCCCAAGGCAAGTATTTGCCCATGGAAATTCCCCGCCGAAAGAATTACTTCACTCTCCGGAAAAATATTCGGATTGTCCGTAACAGAGTTAATTTCTTTTGTAAATATTTTTTTAACATATTGAATTGCCTCACGCGACGCACCGTGAACCTGTGGAACACAGCGAAAGGAATAGGGGTCTTGCACGTGTTTTTTCTCACTTTTCATGATTTCGCTGCCTTCAAGCAAATTTCTGACCCTTTTCGCAACAGCGGATTGCCCTTTATGCGGGCGAATTTTGTGAGAAGCCGCAAAAAACGGCTCCAAACGCCCGTCAAAAGCGTCGAGCGATAAGGCAGCTATGCGGTCGGCAAGATTGGCGTATTTTTTGGCTTCCGAAAGAACATATACACCTATCGCACTCATAAATTGTGTGCCGTTAATGAGTGCCAAACCCTCTTTGGAGTGGAAACGAAGCGGTTCCCAACCCATTTTTTTCAACACTTCCGATGCAGACAAAATTTCGCCTTTGAACCACATTTGCCCCATGCCGAGCAAGGGAAGCGCAAGATGCGACAGAGGAGCCAAATCGCCCGACGCACCGAGTGAACCCTTTTCAAAAACAACCGGAACGGCATCAAAATTGAAAAAATCTATCAGCCTTTGCACCGTTTCGAGCCTTACGCCGGAATGTCCGTAAGACAAGGATTGAATTTTGAGCAAAAGCATGATTTTTGAAATTTCAAAAGGAATAATTTCGCCGATACCGCAAGCGTGCGACATCACCAAGTTTTTTTGCAATTCCTCAATATCTTCATCTTTGATAATCGTATTGCAAAGCGAACCGAAACCCGTGTTAATCCCGTAGTAAGCGCGTTCGGTCGGCAAATTGTCCAAAAATTCGCGGCATTGAATGATTTTTTGGCTCGCCGTTTCCGACAAATCAAGAAGTGCCCCGTGCCGCACAATTTTTATGGCAGCTTTTATCGTCAGAGGTTTGTTGCTGATAAAATGAGTATTTTGTTTCATTACTTTTTTGGTTAAGCATTTTTGTTCCTATTCAGCCAAGTTTGTACCGTCGGCGTTAAGCGTCCGTATTGCGCAAACTACCGTCAACGGTACACAGAATGGCAAAATTATGCTAAGTTTCGCAAGAAATTAGCATTTGTTTGTTTTTTTTGCCGAAAAATGCAAAAATTTCTGCCGGTATTTTTTTTAAAAAATTTAATATTTGGATTTTAAAGCAATTTTTCTTATACTTGTCGCTTAGAACTTGCCCAAAAACAATATTTTAGCATTTTGCCGATGGAAATACTGCCTGTTTTTAATCACGATGCCCTTACAATTTCTTATGAGCGTAAAAACGCGCTTGTTTTGGTAGTTTGGCAGTCCGAAAGCACAAACATTTCGCGGGAATTTTTTAAGGAAATGAATTTGAAATATGTCGAATTGGCAGAAAAAATGCCGGTCAGAAGTTTTTTTCTTGATACGGTGAATTTTTTCTTTCCGATTGAGCCTTCATTACAAACTTGGGTAGCGGACTGCATTTTGCCCAAAATCGCCGATGCGGGTTGTCAAAAAATTGCTTTTTTGACAAGTGAAGATTTTGTCGCGCAACTTTCGGTCGAGCAAACCATGGAGGAGAGAGATGATATGCCGTTTCAGGTGCGCTATTTTTCGAATGAAAATGAGGCATTTTCTTGGCTAAAAAATGCCTGAAAACATTGTTTTTTTCAGTTTTTATGCTTATTTTTGTATTTATTTTTTTGAACCAAAAAATAATCTCATGCCGATTCAAACACTTGACAGCGGTGCAAAACTTTATTACGAATATTATCTGTTCGACGAAAATCTTCCGACGGTGGTTTTTATCAACGGACTTTCGCAATCTACCGCCGCATGGGCACTTACGAGATTTTATCTCGGAACGCCCGGAAATTACCTTTTTATGGACAATTTTTTTCAAGGTCAATCCGATAAAGAGGGTGATTTCCGAACTTTTGAGGAGCACGCCGCAGAAACAGTAGAATTGTGTCAAAAACTGAAAATTCAGAAAATTATACCTGCCGGCATTTCTTACGGCAGCGCGATTGCGATGCGAATCATTGTCAATTATCCCGAATATTGCGAAAAGGCGATTTTGATGTCAGCTTTTGCTTACAAAACGACTTTATTCGATACGATAGGGCATTCGTGGAAACGCGCACTTGAAATCGGCGGTTATGATTTGATGCTCGATGTCATGATTCCGAATGTTTTCGGCATGCCGTACTTTGACAAACCTGTCATTCCGCTCGACCAACTTCGCGCCATGCGTTCGGGTTTGAACGAACAAACGGCAGCTTTGTTAAAACTCATGCAGGCAACGGAGGTCTCCGGCGATTTTTTGGAGAGATTGCGATATGTTAAAATGCCTGTTTTGATATTGCAAGGAGAATTGGATATTTTGACTACTCCGAAAATGGCAAGGGATATAAAATATGCCATTCAAGGCTCTGAATTGCGTATTTTGGAGGGAAAAGGGCACAGTTTGAATATTGAAGCGGCTTTAGAAGTGGCAAGTTGTGTCAGACAATTTGTGCGCGATTCCAAAACAGAATTAGATGACTAAAATGCTAAAAAGCTAAACCTATAAGGCTTTTGAAATCTTATAGGTTTATGAATATCTATGCTTTAAACCACTCAAAAGCGTCATTTTCGCTTGTGAAATATTTAAACTGCGATTGATTCGGCGTTTCTTCCACAAGTTGTTCGATGGCTAAAAACTCAATGTTAAGGGCATCAAATACTTCTTTCGGCACGATGACGGCGCATTTTTTAATAAATTTCCCCGCGATTGCTGAGGAAATATTTTGGTGCGTCCATTCTTGCAATTCGGGCGAAATAGAAAACGAAAGATTGGGATAAATAATTGCAGCATCAAATCGCGGCAATTTCAGTACTAACTCTTTGAAGGTAATCATGTCATTTTGATAGCTGTTTGCGTCTGTTTCTCCGTACCAATGTTGCACGCACAAAGCACGACTTTCATCAAAATCAAAAGAAAATGTTGAATTTTCAAAAATTCTGTTCATAAAATTTTGAATTTTTTTATGCACAAATATATACAAAAAAAACAAATCCGTACTAAATTAAATTAAAATATTTTTAAAGTTATTTATTCACCCAAGTATCAGCAAGTGAACCTAAAATTTTGTAGTGATACCATAAAGCCTCGTCAATCTGTTTTGAAATGGCTTTTGTGTAATCAGACTTCAAAAGTTTGGCATAGCGCATG
>JBPOJO010000118.1:0-3577 GCA_052033485.1 Bacteroidota bacterium
CCGATTTGCGCCCAAGAAATTGAGGTGCAAAGAAAAAAAACAGCAATAAAAAATAAGTTTTTCATCTGATTAGTAGTTTGAAAGTAAAAAAATCTGTAATTGTTTAGCCCGAATGTAGCACTTGTTATCAGCTTGTGGTTTAATTCGTAAAGCTCGCAAGCTGATAACCGGTGCTACATTCGTCTAATCTTTGCAAAAAATCAATAAAGCCAAGTCATCATAAAAAGCCAACCGTGAGCAAACAGATACATTGAAACAGACATCAGACCCGTATACATCAAAATTTGATATATTTTCAGCCACAAAGACGTACTTTTCCAATGTTGAATGGTTTTAAAAATTCCGAAAATGCTCATAATCGGAAATAAGCTCGTTCCGATAAAAATCCAAGCGGTTGCCCAATTGAAAGAACCCAATGAAGTCATATTCTTTTGAGAGGTCATTATATATTCTAACAGCAAAAACAACACTGTCAAAAAGAAAAAATAGGCAACCGAAGGTGTAATACGAAATAATAAATCGCTTGCTTTTAATTTATTTAAAAGCTGCATTACAAGCCATATAAGGGCAAAAATTAGCGAAACAGCCCCCGCTATCAGCGCGTAAAAAATGGAGAATGTTATCGGATAAAGCAACCATTTTGAAGATTTTTCCATATAATTTTCGCCCGCATACCAAAAAACAGGTTTGTTTTCAGAATCTTTACCCAAATAACAACTTGCGTAATAATCATTTTTTAAACGAAATTCATTTTTTGAAACAGGAATCAAAACTTCATTTTCGCCCATTAAAGGCACTATATAAAGGCTGTCATTGATGATTTCCAAACTACAATGAAGGGCAAAAGTGCCTAAAAAATCAAAAATTTCGTTGCGAGGGTTATTGCCCAAATAAAATCCCAAATATTCGGAAACAGCGGCTTTATCTAAAGCTACCGCAGGTTTTTCGTATTCACGTTCATGCGGTTGGAGCAAAAAAGCGGCAATCGTTCGGTTGAGAAGTTTATTGGAACGGAGCGTATTATTGACAACAAAAAAACCTGTTTTTTTCTCAAAATTAATGCAAAAATCTGTTGCAAATCCAAGAACTGCTCCATTGTGTCCATAAAAAGGCATGGGCATAATGGTATTTTCGTCGGGAAAAGGAATTTGTAGGGCATAAATTCCTTTCCCGTAAGACCTTGTTAAACTTGCCGACAAACTACTTTCTGCTTTCAGCATACGTTCTAAAGTTTCAGGTTTGAATACCTGCACACTGTCAACTTTGCCTTTATTGAGCCAAAAACGCAGAAATTTTGCCATATCAGCCGCCGAAGTGCTGATTCCACCCATGGCAGGGTGATAAAATTCTTGAACGACTTCGGCTTCCGGCTTACCGTCGTGAAGGGTATGCCCGGTGGCGTAATTTTTTTCGTTTTTGTGTTCAAAAAATGTTGAAGTCATGCCTAAGGGCTTCAAAATCGTCTCACTAACATACTCCTCATAACTTTTTTGCGAAAGTTTGTGAATAATATAGCCCAAAATGACATAATTGGGATTAGAATATGACCAACGTGAGGCGGGTTGCCATCTTGCTGTCAATGAATTTTTAAATTTATTGACCCTTTCCAAAGGGCTGAGTTTTTCCTTTTTTTCGTCAGAAAGGACATTGAATCGCATATCGTCAAAGCCCGTTGTATGCTCCAAAAGATGCACAATGCGTATCGGGTGGGTTTCTTCCCATTTATTTTCAAATTTAATTTCGGGAGCAAGTTCACTTAATTTGCTTTCCAAATTCAATTTTCCTTCTTCTGCTAATTTCAATATTGCCAAAGCAGTAAAAGTTTTTGTCGCAGAGCCGATTTGAAAAATGGTATTTTCATCACAAAAATCTTTGCCTTCAATAATTGTTTTGCCAATTCCGCCTATCCAAATCACGCTGTCTGCGTGTACGAGCGCGAAAGAGGCTCCGACGTATTCTTCTTTTTTCACAATTTTTTGCAAACTGTCTTGTAAAGTTTGTATGGAATTTTGCGCAAAAGTTGTAAAAGATTGAAAAAGAGAAATTGTGATAAAAAGCAAAAAATGTGTCTTCATCATTGTAAATGAGTGAGTGTGTTTTGAAATTTTTTTAGTACAAAAAAAATTTTTTTCTTCAACAAATTTCGCGCATTCGGGGCGGAAAAATCGTTGACTTGTGTTAAGATTTTTTCCTGCAAAGAATTATTTTATTGTTTTCACAATGCCGAGTTTTGTTATTTGTGGGGTAACAAAAAAAAATTCATACCTTTGTTACGCAATTTAAGCAATTCAAAATTCACAATGAGGGCAAAGTGCGACAAAAAAAGCACCAAACACGACAATTTATGGATATACAAACAGCATCAGTGAAAAACCTATTTTTGTATCTGCCAAAAATAGGGATAGACGTGAACGCACTCTTAAAAGAAGCGGAAATTACGGAAGCCGAATTAGAAAGCGGCGACGGTTATATTGCGGGAAGTAAAATGTTGAAATTTTTGCAAGCCTTAGAGCGAGCAAATACGAACAACCTTTTGGGCTTAGAAATCGGCGGCAATTTGAATCCCCCTGTTTCGGGTATTTTGGGGCATTATGTGCAAAGTATAGGCACTTTACGCGAAGCTTTATTATTGATAGCGCAATACCATAAACTTTTTGATAAAGGTTTGGAAATGAGTATTGAGGTCAATGACGAATATTTTTGCCTTCAAATGGACGAACCTGAATGGCGTAAAATCAGCCTTTATATTCGCAGACAATTGGTAGAATTATATTTTGCTTGGCTTCCTAATTTGTTGACTTTTTTGAGCGGCGAGAAAATTGTACCCGCTTTTGTTCATTTTGAATGGGATATTGCGGGGAGTTTGAGTGGTTACAGAAAATACTTGGGCGAAAATTTGACATTTGATACATTTAAAAATGTCATTGCTTTTCACGCAGAAGATTTGGAAAAAAGTGTCATTTTAAAAAATGATTTTGTTGCAAATTTGTTCCAAAAAATTTGCAAAGCAAGGCTCGCGGAACTTCAAACAGATAACAGTTTTTCTTTTCAAGTAAAAAAATTAATTTACGAAGAACTTTCAAATTCACGCGGCTGCACTGCCGAATCGGTAGCCGATGCTTTTCATTTGGGTTTGCGTACTTTTCAACGAAAATTGAAAGAAGAAAAAAATTCTTTCAGGACTGTATATGATGAAATTCGGAAAGAAATTGCCATAGAAGCTGTTCAAGATGCTTCATATTCTCTTTTTGATATTGCCGAAAAATTGGGCTTTCAAGATGAAAAATCATTCAAACGCGCTTTTCAAGATTGGACGGACTTGCCTTTGAATGAATTTTTAGACAAAAATAAAGATAAAGGTTAATGAAGTTTTATTTTTTTGCATGTCAGTGTTTGCTGCGCACTGACATGCAAAAAGTCAGATTTCCGAATAAATCTCAGGCTAATTTTGAGATAATCAAATAAAAGAATAAATTTGCATAATAAAATTAAAACCCATGAGCAATAACAAATTAATCCGTTTTGATTGGGCAATGAAAACATTGCTTCGCGATAAAGCAAATTTTGACGTTTTAGA
>JBPOJO010000722.1:0-5954 GCA_052033485.1 Bacteroidota bacterium
ATTGTAAAATGTTCGCATATCCTCCATGATGCTTTCTTCGCGACTTTTATCCTGCAAAACAAGCAACAACAAATCCCGAACTTCCGATTCGGTAAAGCCCATTAAGTCGTGAAATTTTTCTTCCAATGAAAGATTCGTAGCCATGTTGAAGCCGCTCGTGAGCGACTCAAGCGTTACGGGCGACACACCCGTGATAAAAAGGCGGTCGACAACAGCCGTCTGAGTCGCAGTTTTGATTGCCTCAAAAAACTTGCGCACATAGCCGTATTTTGAAACGCTTTCTCGAAACTCCTCTACATCGCGCAGCAATATTTCGTTCGTAAAATGGTCGTATTCGTCTATGAGAAGGTATATCGGTTTTTCATCAGTGGGATATAGCTCAAAAAGTGCGGTTACACACTGTTCTGCCGAACTTGCAGATTGAATCGCTGCCAAAACAGAAGGAGAAAAAATAGGATTTTTTTCACAAAAGCCTAAAACGGACATTCTGACGGAAAAATTTAAACCTTCAATACTTTTTTCCTTTGTTTCCGTGTTGATGCGACTGAAATCAAACTTCAAAATGCGAAAAGAACTCGCCAAATCCGTCGGATGTTGTCCGATGTAATATTTTGAGAATATTTTGTCAAATTTTGCCTTGCGATTGATGTCATAATAATATTCCAAAACCGATAAAAACAAACTTTTTCCGAAACGGCGTGGACGAAGAAAAACGTTAAACTTGTCTCTTCTTCTCTCGGCTGTTTCAATAAACTTCGTTTTGTCGACAAAAACTGCACCGTCTCTTGAAATATTTTCAAAATTACTGTCGCCGTAAGGAAATAAAACAAGGTTTTCTTCTCCCATGATGTTTTTTTTACAAAAATAAGAATTTTTTCTTTTCTCCTCAACTTTCATTGCTAAAAATCACATTTGAGGCTGCAAATAAAATACAGAATTTGCACTAATTTATATAAAATTTAACTTAAAAAATACAACGAAGTGGTTTTCTGACAAAATTCACTTCAACGAAAACCGTTTTCCCTTTTTCCGAAACAATCAGCTTAACCACATTATAAGGCTGCGCTCAACCGAATTTAATAAGTTACCGGTTTTTAATAAATCCTCGCATCAATTTATTCGAAAATATGAACTGCTCTAAGGCTTCCACCTGACTGCCAAAAATTTCTTCACTGCTCCCCTCCCACAATTTTTTTCCCTGATGTAAAAAACTGATTTGTTCTCCGATTTCCATCACGGAATTCATGTCATGTGTTACGACAACGGTCGTAATGTTAAATTCTTTTGTGATGTCGTGAATGAGATTATCAATGCGGGTAGACGTTTGCGGGTCTAAGCCCGAATTCGGCTCGTCGCAAAAAAGGTATCTTGGGTTTAAAACGATTGCACGCGCGATACCAACCCTTTTTTTCATGCCGCCGCTGATTTCTGAGGGCATTTTTTTTCCTGCCGCTTCTAATCCTACCCTTTTGAGACAAAAATTTACGCGGTCGTCCGCTTCGCTTGCCGCCATTTTAGTCATCATTTCGAGCGGAAAACGAACGTTTTCTTCTACGGTTTTAGAATCGAATAAGGCTCCGCCCTGAAACAACATTCCGATTTCACGGCGTACTTGTCGGACAGTTTCAGAATCGGAGCGGTAAAAATCACGTTCATTGTACAGAACAGCCCCTTCATCAGGCGAAACAATGCCGACGATTATTTTAAGCAAAACGCTTTTTCCTGTTCCGCTTGCGCCGATTATCAGGTTCGTTTGCCCTTGCTTAAAAACCGCGCTGATTCCGGAAAGAACCGCCTTTTCGTCGAATGTTTTGTGAATATTTTTTACCTCAATCATGAAATGCGAGCATTAAAAAAAAGCCTCTGCCGGCGCAAACTTGCTGACAGAGGCTGAAATGAATTATTTTGCAAGTTTAATCGCGTGTTCGCCCGTATCAAGCCACAAATTGCCTGCATCGGATTTCATAATTGCCCAATTTTTAGGGACATGCGCAATGAAAGCGGGTCTTTGCTCGTCAGGTACGGTGATTTCGACAGCGTTCATTTCGGGAGTAACTTTCCACGTGCCGTTAAAAACTGAATTTTTAAAATGTGCAAGAAAAGTTGCGTTTTCATTGAAAGTAATGAACGCTTCATCGGCATTTTCGCCGACTTTACCGGTAGATTTTTCGGATTTGTATGAAATTTCTGTCAAATTCCATTTTCCTAAAAGTGCTGCTCGGCTTTCAACTTTTGCATCTGAAGCAGGCAACAAATAAGCTCCTTCTTCGTCAATGCAAGAAAAAAAGGCAAGTGAAAAAAATACCAACACAAAAATTTTAAAATATTTCATTGTCAATCGGGTTTTATTAGTCCGTAAACGCGCCTGAAGGCAGAATCATGCGCAAAAGTACACTTTTTTTTCTTTTCATCAAAATCTTTGCAATCATTCAAAAGATTTTTGAAAAATTTAGTCGAATGTGTCCTTCAGGATGTCGTTTGCGACACGAAAAGCATCAATTGTTACAGATGCAATAATAAGGGCGCAAATGAATATTTGAAAGAATATTTTGAAAAAAAAAGAATAAAAAGAATTTTCAAAAGCATTTCGCGCTAAACGTGTATGAAATGTTAAGTTTTTGACAAAATATTTTTGGTTATTTTTGAGTATTACAAATAAATTCATTCAAAATATATGAAAAAACCAAAAAATAATATTCAATAATACTTGTATTTCCGAAATATCTTATGTAATTTTGCGGCATGTTTTACACAAAGCGTGTAAAAAAAATGACTTTTTTGCCTTTTTATCTACAAAAACTGTAAAAAAACTGTCGAACCAATGCTATTGAGTATGCAACCCGCAAAGACCCTAAAAAGTCAAACTCCGACACTTTTAGTTCGTATTCCGCTCATTCCGAAAAAGCATTCCCGAAAATCCAAAAATGACATCAAAGAAAGCGTCAAAGTTGTCGCTAAATCGGTGATTGTGGACTTTGAAATTTATGAAAAAATCAGCGAAAACCCGTATTTAAAAACTTTGGGCTTTCTCAAATCGCTCCGCGAACATTCGGGCGGTTATGCTGTTTTTCAAAAAGGATGGAGAAAAAATGACGGTACGTACAAAATAGAAACAATTTATTTGCACAAGTACATCGGTGAAAAATATTTGCCTAAGCCCGAAAATTCGGAAAACGAAAAATTGGTCATCAACCTGAAAAACGGAAATAAATTAGATTGCCGCCTCGAAAACTTGGAATGGGTCAGCATGAGCGTAACCGCACGACGCTCAAAAGTGCACAACAAATCCGGTTACAGAGGTGTTTACAAAGAAAAAAACGGCTTTTTCAGAGCAACTATTTACATTGACAAAAAAAGAACGCATATCGGAATGTTCAAAACGGCTGAAGATGCCGCAGCCGCGTACGAAAAATATTCTTTGCAATTTTTCGGTGAAGTCCCTAAAAAGTCTAAATTGAGGACTAAAAAACTTGAAAAAATTGAGATTTAAAACCATTTCTTGCTTATTTTGCCCTTAAAAATACACACAAATTAACAAACCATTAACACCGAGAGGCTCAATTTGCTTACGGTGTTTTTTGCTTTTTTACGCGCCTTCCTGTTCACAAATAAAATATCAAAAAAATATTTGTCAAAAAATTTTCTTTTTTGCGCACAAGCATTTACCTTTGCGCTTTGATTGCTAAAATATTGTTAAACTTTAAACTTCCAAACTTATGCCTTGCGGAAAGAAAAGAAAACGCCATAAAATCGCGACTCACAAACGTAAAAAACGTTTGAGAAAAAATCGTCACAAGAAGAAATAATTTTTTCGTGTAACTCAAGTTCTTTGTCTTTGCATTTCTTTTTTTTAGAAATCATTCACCGTGTTGTGAGCCTCGCTCGCAACCAAAATTTTGTCAGTTTTGAGCGTAGAACTATTTATTGATTCGGCACAAAACGGTGGCAGAATTGCACTATTGCAAGATAAGAGCCTTGTCGAGTTTCACTACGAAGACCACACAAAAAACTTCAATGTCGGGGATATTTTTTTGGGCACAGTCAAAAGAATAGTTCCCGGTTTGAACGCTGCGTTCATTGACATAGGATATGAAAAAGATGCTTTTTTGCACTATTTAGACTTAGGTCCGAATATTCAATCTTTGAATAAGTTTTTGAAGGTGCAAAAAACGGCACCCAAAAAAGCCGGCAATCCGAACGAGTTTACCGATTTGACAGATTTCAAAATGGAAACCCAAATTGATAAACTCGGGAAAATTGCCGACGTACTGAAAGTTAATCAACAGATTTTAGTGCAAGTCGTGAAAGAACCTATTTCGACTAAAGGTCCGCGCCTCGCCTGCCAACTTTCGATGGCAGGAAGATATATGGTGCTCGTTCCTTTTGATGAAAGAATTATGATTTCGCGCAAAATTTCATCTAAATCAGAACGCAAGCGTCTTCAGAAACTTGTGGAAGGTATCAAACCTCCTAACTTCGGCGTAATTGTGCGCACGATGTCAGAGGGTAAAGAAACCTCCGAACTCGAACGAGACCTTAGAGACTTACTCGAAAAGTGGCAAAACGGGGTTAACAAACTTCCGAAGGTGAACCCCCGCGATAAAATTATCGGCGAAGTAAGTAAAGCCACCTCCATGCTGAGGGATATGCTCAATGAGAGCTTCGACAGCATAACCGTTGATGACAAGGATACTTTTGAATCCATTAAAAGCGTGATTCGTTCTATTGCGCCGCAAAAGGAAAAAATTGTTAAATTGTATGCCGGTAAAACGAAACTTTTTGAAGCACTTGGTATTGAAAAACAAATCAAGCTGCTTTTCGGAAAAACAGTCAGCCTCCCGAGCGGCGGCTATTTAATTATCGAACATACGGAAGCATTGCACGTCATTGACGTAAACAGCGGCAACAAATCAACGTCCGAAAATGACCAAGAATCGACTGCCTTGAAAGTCAATATGGAAGCGGCTTCTGAAATTGCACGACAATTAAGACTCAGGGATATGGGCGGAATCATTGTGATAGACTTTATTGATATGAAAAAAATTGAACATAAACGTGCAATTTACGACCATATCAAAGAAGCCATGAAAACCGACCGGTCAAAATACACCATTCTCCCGCTCTCTAAATTCGGTTTGATGCAAATCACCCGTCAGAGAGTAAGACCGGAACTCAACATCGTTACTCGTGAGGTTTGCCCGACTTGCAACGGAACGGGCAAAATTTCAGCCTCTATCGGCGTTGCAGAACTTATTGAGTCTAAGGTAGATTATTTAATCACCAAACAAAACGAATCCGGTATCACCGTAGCGTTGCACCCGTATTTATTCGGTTATTTTAATTCCGGCATTTTTACGAAGAGAATAAAATGGCTCTTCAAATACAAAAAATGGATTAAAATGATTGAAGACACCTCCTTAGCCCTTAATCAGTTTCACATTTACAACAAACAAGGGCAAGAAATTGAATTGTAAGAAAAAACCCGACTCGCCACAGTCGGGTTTTTTTTGTTTACGGGAAACTTTTTCAAATATTTCAAAAAAGTTCCGTGTTAAGCCGTAAAACAGTGAAAAATAGGATTTTTTTTAACTTGGGCTAAATTTTCTTAATCCCTTTTATTTTTAAATTGAAATGATTTACTTTGCATCGAAAATAAAAAGAGCCTTTCAAATAGCTCAATTTTTTTCATTTCGCACAAAAAAATCCACGCCCGCATGAATATTTTTAATGCCAAACCGTCAAATTTACTGATTTTTGCAGCCCTATGCCTTGCCGCGCTCATTTCTTTCACGCTCGAAGCGCAGGTACTCACGCCCGTAAAGTGGAAAACACAACATACGGCAACCGAAAAAACGAAAGTCGGCGATGTGCTCGAACTCACGTTTTCGGCAGAAATTGAAAAAGGTTGGTATTTGTATTCTTCTGATTTCAGCCCCGAACTCGGACCGCTTGTT
>JBPOJO010000816.1:0-10409 GCA_052033485.1 Bacteroidota bacterium
TGGGTTGGTTCCGTCTTCCGCACGATTCTGTGCTTGAACGTGTTGGGGTAGGTCGGTTTATGACTGCTTTGACTGCATTTACCTTCGCTTTGTACCTCATTCCCGGTTTGGTTGGCGCACCTTTAAAAGCACTTTCGGGCTATTTACCGCCTTTGAGTTCGCATAATTTTGACCTTGTTCAAATGCTCGAAGACAGGAAAACCAAAGTAAGAAAAAAGCCGAAATACAGCGAGTTTTTGCATCTTCCGCACGGTATAAAAGGCTATTTTGAGTACAAAGAAGCACTTGCCGCCGCAAGAGAGCAAAAAAAGCCCTTGTTTATTGACTTCACGGGGCACGGTTGCGTTAATTGTCGTGAAATGGAGGCTTATGTGTGGTCAAATCCTGAGGCTTTGGATTTATTGAAAGAAAAATTCGTTGTCGTGGCTTTATATGTTGATGACCCAACGGAATTGCCTGAAAATGAATGGGTTAAATCAACTTTTGACGGAAAAATGAAAAAAACCATTGGTAAAGTCAATTCGGATATTCAAAAAACACGATTCAACAATAATGCGCAGCCTTTTTATGTCATTTTAGACAACGAGGGCAGATTGCTCACTGCACCGACAGTTTACAATCGCGATGCGAATGTTTTCATTCAATTTCTCGAAGAAGGTTTAGCAACATTTAATAAGGGGATTTAAGATTTTTTGTCAAAAATGCCTCAAACGCAAGCTCAAAACTTGCGTTTTTTTTTGCTTATCAAACTTTTCGTGAACTCATTTTTCATTAAAACTGTTTTAAATTGCACCCTCGAAAACCGCCCTTAGAGGCTCAAAGACCCTTAGGGTGGTTAGTGGAAATTATCAAACCAAATTAACAAAAATGAAATCTTACGCTTTGATTTATTCGCTCATTCTTTTCATTTCTTGCACATTTTCGACCGAAAATCTTTTCGCGCAAGAAAAATTCAAATGTGAAACCATCGAATTAGAAAACGGTCAAAAATGGACTGTGGTTCCTGACATGATGCAATATTTGAAAAATATGCAAGAGGCGGTTGCAAAAACTGACCCTAAAAATGCTCCGAATTACCCTGCTCTTGCGGAAACTCTTTCCAAAAATCTAAATTTACTGACTTCAAACTGCACCATGACGGGAAAAGCGCATGACGAATTACACAAATGGCTCGTGCCGTTTTTGGATTTGTCGGAAAAATTTGAAAAAGCCAAAAGCAAAAAAAAGCAAGCGAAACTTTTTGCTCAAATTCAATCAGCATTTACAATTTTTAACCAAAATTTCCAATGATAAACAAACTAATTTTTCTGCCTTTCTTGGCTTTTCTTGTTTTCGTTTGGTCGTTTGGAAGCGAAAAAAAAACTGCCGAAAAGTCGCTAAAATATGCTCAAACCGCTGTTTTTGACGATGATGAAAAAGTTTTGACTTTGTTGCAAAACAACTGTTTTTCATGTCATGAGCCTGTTATGGGTGAGGAACGCGCCGCGCCGCCGATGTTTAAAATTCGGGAACACTATAAAGATGAAAAAATCAGTGAAGCCGAATTTACGGCAAAAATTATTGATTTTGTCAATCTGCCCACGGAAGAAAAATCGCTTATGCCGGGCGCAAGAAAAAAATTCGGTTTGATGCCCAAAATGTCGTTCAAAGAAGAGGATTTAAAGCAAATTGCGACCTATCTTTATCAAACGGATATGAGCACGGAGGTTTGGGCGGCGCGTTGGCAAAAATTTTTAAAAGAAAAGAAAAGCACCCCTGAAGAAATCAATTATGAAGATTTGGGCAGAAATATTGCAAACGGAACGAAGGCGGTTTTGGGTAAAAACTTACTCGAAAAAATTCAAAAAAACGGAGCGGAGGAGGCTTTGCAATTTTGCAACATCAAAGCAATGCCGCTTGCTGACAGTATGAGCCGCGTTTTTGATGCTAAAGTTTCGCGCGTGAGCGATAAAACACGCAATCCGAAAAATAAAGCTGACAAAAATGAGCTGAAAATTATTGAGGAAATGAAAAAATCGCTCGAAAAAGGTGAAAAACCGCGCCCTGTTTTGAAGGAAGAAAATGGGAAAGTTACGGCGTATTATGCAATTGAAACGAATTTGATGTGTTTGCAGTGTCACGGCGACCTGCAAAAGAATATTAAACCGGAAGTTGCCGGAAAAATTTCAAAACTTTACCCGAAAGACAAGGCAGTCGGCTATGCCGAAAATCAAATCAGAGGGCTTTTTAAGGTTGAAATGAAGAAGAAAAAGTAAAAATGCGTCCGCATTAATGTTTTCATGCCCTAAAAGAGCGTGCCGCAGACATCTTACAGGCGAATTAAAAACATAAAAATTCGCAAACGAGATGACGAGGGCACGCTTTAGGGGCTTAAAAAATTTACACTTTTGGACAAAATGTTACATCATATTGGCAAATTGTCAAAAAATTGAACTTTTATTTGTTGCTTTCAAAAAAATTACCGAAAATGCAGTCCCGAAGTAGGCTCAAATGCACGGAAATTGTTGTTTTTTTGCCTGTTTTTTAAAGATTTTTTAACTTTAAATCGCTAAAAAAATGGATATTTTAGTTGTCGTGTTTGCCTTATCGCTGTTTTTACTCTCCGGTTTGCGCATCGCGCAAGAATATCAACGTGCGATTGTTTTCAGGCTTGGGCGTTTTAAGCGTATCGCAGGAACCGGACTTTATTGGCTGATTCCTTTGATTGAATGGCAACAAAAAGTGGACATCAGAACGAAAACCGTCGACTTGGAACAACAAGAAACGATTACAAAAGACAGTGTAACGATTAAAGTGAATGCGGTTTTGTGGTACAGAATTGTGAACCCCGAAAGTTCGATTATTAAGGTAGGAGACTATAACAAAGCGGTTTATCAGTTTTCGGTTTCGGCTTTGCGAAATATCATCGGGCAACATACCTTAGACGAAGTTTTGCGTGAAAGGGAACAAATTAACACTTGTTTGCAAAAAATTGTCGACCAAACGACCGAACCTTGGGGCGTAAAAATTGAAATGGTTGAAATGAAAGATGTCGAAATTCCCGAAGCAATGCAAAGGGCAATGGCACGCGAAGCGGAAGCGATTCGCGAAAAAAGAGCGAGAATTGTCAAAGCGGAGGCTGAATTGGAATCCTCTATCAAACTGACACAAGGCGCGAAAGAAATGGAAAACAGCCCTTTTGCCTTAGAATTGAGGAGAATGCAAATGCTTTCCGAAATCGGCATTGACAACAATACGACAACGATTGTAATGTTGCCCTCCGAGTTTATGGGGGCAGCGAAAAGTTTTACGGAGTTGGTCAATAAAAAGGATAAGTCTTGAAATCAAAATTTGCTTTTTTGTATTTAGCGAATTTCGGCAGTTGTATCATCAAATTTCTAACAGTTGTTGTTTGTCTCTTTACAAATGGCTTATAAAACCTTGTTTTTCACCCTTTTGTGAAATGAATGAGCATAAGCAGAGTTTTGTTGTTGTTTTTTTACTTAAAAATAAGATGAAAAATTTACTCTTTATTCTGAGCGTTTTCTTCGCAGCTTGCGGGGTACGCAATGAGCAAAAACAAGTTGAAACTATCGTAAAATCAGATATTTCGACTTCTAAAAACATTCCCAAAAATACCAAAGGAATGTCTTATGAGGAACGCAGCCTCAGCGCAGAAAATGCAGATGAAACCATCAAAACGGAAGGTTTAAACGTTATAGATGTCCGTTCTGATGCAGAATTTGCACAAGAACATTTTGAAAATGCGCAAAGTATTCCTTATACAAATTCCGAAGAGTTTGTTCAAAAAGTGAAAGATTTTGATAAAAGTAAAAAATATTTGCTGCATTGCGCCGCCGGTGCGCTCAACGGTCGTTCTTTCAATGCCGTTAAAATTTTGGATAGTTTAGGTTTTGATAAAGTGTATAATTTGAGAGGCGGATATATGGCGTTCAAAAACGATACAACTTCAGCAGCACATAAACACTAATTTGATATTTTGAAAGTATTTGAGCAAAATTCCTTGTGTTTTTCTGATAAATAAATCGCCGTTATTTGCGCGTTCGTAAGCATGAACGGCTGCATATTATTTTTTAAAACTGAACTTGTGCATATTCTTTATGCGAAATGGCGGCGGTAATTTTTTAACTTCCGCATGAGTATTGCTGTGTGAATTTTTTTGAACAAATCTTGTTCAGTCTTGAAATCGGCTGTATTTTTTTCAAAATTTCGTAACTGTTTAGCCGGAGTGTACCGCGAGCTTTAGCTTGCAGATTTAAGTAACAAGCTAGCGGGCAACACGCGAATGAACGGTCGCACGCTAAAGCTCGCGCTACATTATTGGGCAATCCGGCTAAATAGCTACAAAATTTCTTTTATTTTTGCGAAAATAATACATTCAAGATGCTTTCGTATATTCATTTACCGGAAGATAAAGTTTCGGAAAGAACACTGTCTGTTTTTTTACCAACGCCGCTCGGACGTAATATTTTTATCGGCGACATTCACGGTTGCGCAAAAACTTTTGAGAAATTAATTGAAAAAGTCGCCCTCACACGCAAAGACCGGCTGATTTTGCTCGGCGATTATATCAACAAAGGCAAAAACAGTAAAGCCGTTTTGGAACTTATTTTGCGCCTTATGAATGAGCGTTTTAAGATTGTTGCTCTGCGCGGAAATCACGAAAATATGCTGTTGGAATCGCTGATGTTCAGAAAGGAAGTGCGTGAAAGACGTGCAAAAGAAAGCAATGTGTCGACATGCATACCATTGCCGCGTGAGTTGCGCCCGCGCAGTTCGCGTGTTCTTTACAACGAAAACGGCGAATTACCCGAAAGTTTTTTTAATCTTTTAAACACTATGCCGCACTATGCGGAAGGCGAAAATTTCTTCGCCGTCCATGCAGGCTTTCGTTGCTTTTCTGACGGCGATTTGCGTGCAAAAAACAATATTTTTGATGACCGAACTTGCATGCTTTGGTTGCGTAATTTTTCTGTTGATGAGCACACGCACAAAGAAATTTTTGCCGGCAAAAAAATCTTCATCGGGCATACTCCTACACATTTTGACAAAATTTCGGAGGCTTTGGCAAATAACGCCCCCGTCATCTGCCTTGATAACGGCTGCGTTTCGAGGAGCAGCGAAAATGAAGGTTTTGGAAATTTGTTGGCATACGATTTTACGAACGGAAAACTCTTTGTTCAAGAAAATATTGATTAACTTTGTGCCTTTTCTTCTCGTAAACGAATATAAATTACACTGTTAATTTTTCAAAATTACAAAAAAAAGGTTCAAAATTTGCAAAAAACTTTCACAAAGCACACCTCTATGAAACGCCTCTTCTTTCTTTTGTTTTTTATCATTTTTGGGTTTTGCCCCGATGTCGCGCTTGCGCAACTTTTTAAAAAAAATGACAGCGGAAAAAAAAATAAAAAAAATGTTTCCGCATGGCAAAAGGCGGAAACATTAATTATTCCGTCTTTAATTTTTAAAAATATCAGCCTTTTTCCTTATTACAAGGACGAAAGAAAACTTGATTTGATTGATTTTTACAAAGAAAATAAAGATTGGGAGAATTTGCACCCCTTAATGACCGAATATGTCAGCAATTTTTGTATCGAAAATTTTATCCTCGATATTGATTTTCTTTGGGATTTCGGCAAATTATCCAAACATTTGGGCAAACACGATTTGGCAAAAGAGGCATTTCGGCTTGTGCTCAAACATCACCGCGATACATTGGAGAGCGGAAAATTGCGCTATGATACGCTTTTGATTGATAAAAATTCAAAACCGCTGCCGCTGAAAAAATATCTCGAAATTTTGGATACGTGGCAACTCGCCGATTCGCTCAAACCCGATGAGGACATGCTCAAAGATTTGGGCGACAGCATCAATTCGCCCGAATACGAGGATTACGGCATCAAGATTACAGGCATGGACAGTGTTATTTTTTTCACCTCAAACCGCGTCCCGATGCCGACGAAAAGTGAAATTCCTGACTACAAAGCAAAACCGAACGAAAATATTTACTACTCGCGCCGACTTTCCGACGGCTCATGGACGGAAGCGAAAGCCGTAGAAAGCGTCAATTCGGGATTTCACGAAGGCTCGCCTTGTGTGAGTCCGAACGGAAAAATTATGATTTTTTCACGTTGTAATGCCCCGAGCAGTTTCGGAAATTGCGACCTTTTTATGTGTTTTTGGGACGAAAAAAACAAAACTTGGGGGCAAGCCTACAACATGGGCGCGGGAATCAACAGCGAAGGTTGGGATTCGCACCCTGCTTTTTCGCCTTCAGGCGATACGCTCTTTTTTGTTTCGGACAAAAAAGGCGGTTTCGGCGGCATGGACATTTATTATTCGATAAAAGCCGACAAAAAAGGGCTGAAATGGTACGGCGCAAGAAATATCGGACCGGTCATCAACACGATGCGCAACGAAGCAAGTCCCTATTTACACGCTGAAAGCGGTGTTTTTTATTTCAGTTCGGACGGGCAATTAGTGAATTTGGGCAATTTTGATATTTATAAAACCTATCCGATTGCCGAAAATGTATGGTCAGAACCCAAAAATCTCGGACCTTTTGTCAATACGGAAGGCAACGAATTTTATTTTACGATTGACAGACAATTGAAAAAAATTTATTACGCAATGGCAAAAAAGGAGAAAAAAAGCGCAATGAACTTGTTTTCTTTTCCGATGCCGATGAGCGCAATGCCTTATGCCTTAGTGCGTTTCACGGGAAAAGTGCTTGAAAAAAGCAGCGGCGAAACTTTTGAGGGCATCGTTGCGCTTTTTGATTTAGACAAAAAAACGCCGATTGAACCCAAAAAAATTAAAGCCGACGGCACTTTTGAATTTGAATTGGTCAATAAAAGGCGATATTTGCTCGTTGTCAGTGGAGAAAATTTTTTCAGCCTTGAAGAAGTATTTTTTCTCGACGGCGATGTCAGTAAAGAAATTAAAGTGCAAAATATTCAAGCCGTGCAATTTAAATCTATTGAATTTGAGAGCGGTAGTGCCAAATTGACAGAAGAGATGGAAAATGATTTGCATTTGCTCATCGAATTTTTGAGCAAACACCCGAATTTTACGCTTGATATCGAAGGGCATACCGACGCTGACGGCAGTGCGGAATACAACACAAAACTCTCGCAAAATCGTGCAGATGCTTTAAAAAATTACATCGTGAATTACGGAAAAATCAGCGAATCGCGCATTAAAGCCGTCGGATTCGGTGCATCAAAACCGCTTGTTTTTCCCGAATCAAGTCTTGAAGACAAAAAAACAAATCGCCGCGTAGAATTTAAGCTCAAAAAAGAAGAAGAAACAAAGACCATCGTCGACGACAAACCGCGCGAAGAAGTGCATTACGATTATGTCGCGCCCGAAACGCTCGAAGACAAAGAAGAGGAAGACGGCGGTTAGGCAGCCGTTTTTTGCACTAAAAAACCGTCCCGAAAGCTCGAAACGGTTTTTTGATACTTACCATGAAATCTTTTGTGGCTCTCGCCAAATTTCTTCGCTAAAAGACAATGCAAAAAAAAACATAAAGTTAAAGAAATGCAAATTTTTCTTAATCTTTTTTTGTTTTTGGGGCAAAAAATTACACGCATTGCTTTTCACGCAAGAAAATTTTTGAAACAATCTGCGTTTGGGTTTGTTTGGGCGGTTTTTTTTAAAAAATCAACGATAAGTATTTTTTTGAAATTCGGGGCGACTTTTACGAAGGAAAAATAAATCGGCTTGCCAAAGCAAGTCATCTTCGGGGCGGCGCATAATATCAACAATGTCGGCACATAAAAACCCTTTTTCTTCCAAATAGGCGCACATTTCATAAAATTTGAGTGAAGCATCGGCTATTCTGAAATTGTAGGCTTCGACAATAATTAAATTAGTTTGTGTCAAAATGCCTGCCGCGCCTTCAAAAATCGGCACTTCAAAACCATGTGTATCTAATTTGAGTGCGAAGGGGGCTGATAAGTCATATTTTTCGACTAAACGGTCGGCTCTTTCCGAGCGAACGGTAATTACTTTTTCTCTTTGCAAAGGATTTTTAGAGGCGAGTCCGCCGTGCAAGTCTGCCGCATCAAAATACAATTCTCCGCTGCTGTCGCCTGCCGCCGTCATTTCAATAATGACATTTTGGCAGGAATTTTTAAATTTCATTAAATCTTCGTGATGCCCTTGTTGCGCCTCAATCAACAAATAAGTAGCCTGCGGATAAAATTTTTGCGCAAGTTGTGTCCATCGCCCGTCTGACGCACCGATGTCGACAAAAGTTGCCACGGGGGTATGTCGGGACATTCTCAACAATCCGCCTGCCATAGAGGAGGAGTCGCGGTCAATTTTATCGAGATGATAACCGAAACGGTGAAGTATTTTTTTTAAAAATTTAAACACCTTTTTGAATAATGAATGAAAAAAGAATATTTGTAAAAAAAAATTCGCAAGCCATTTTGCATACAAGTCGGCAAAATTCTTAGGATATTTTTAAATCTGTTTTCGGAAAAACTGCGACAAATTTATATTTTTCAATTTACTTTTGCAAGTAATTGAATTTTTTTCAGTGCTTGTTCATAAAAATGTGCTCGCTTTTTTATCGTTTGACAGCCTGTATTTTAGTCGGGCGATGCAAAAAAATATCGCCGGCATCTTGCCGGCTAAATTTAGCACTTTTGACTTATGGTACATTTTCCAACAAGCTAAATAATTAGGAATTTGAAACCGCTTAAAAATCAAACTATTGAAAAAAGTTAACTATTTAGGCGGTTTGCCCAAGAAGTAGCGCGAGCTTTTGCTTGCGACCTTTGCAAGTAACTTCCTCCAAATTCGCAATCTAAAGTTCGCGGTTCTAATGAAATTTGGCAGTGCGTCTGTCAGATTTTCTCAAGTAAAATTATCCCTTTTTATGCGATTCCAACAAATTACTGAGTGTTTTGGGATAGCGATGCTCAATAAGCAAATTACCCCTGTATCACACGCTCATTGTTTCAAAATTTTTGCGCAACCAACGAAAAAGCCGCTCGGCAGCCGCCAAAAACGCTTCGGGCTTTTTTTCTGTGATATCGGATTCTTTTCTTCTGTTTTGCTCATAACGCAATCGTATATACGTTTTTCCGTCTGAAAATTGCGGTAAAAAATTCACTTCCAAAATATCACCTTGTTCAATAGGCAAGCGAAAGCCTTCGTAAGCAGCGGCGTAAACTCCTTTTAAAGTCGGTAAATTGTTGGCAAGCGTGAGGCATTTAACGGGAAAATGGTCTGTTTCTGCATCTAAACGCTCCACAAGAACAGGTTTTTCCGTTTCGGCGCGGTCATTCATGATGACAAAATTTCGTTTGCGAAGATAATTTTCAATTTTTTTGCATTCGTCTGCATTGTAAGGAAAGACGATTTGTTTAGCCATGTTATTTTATACGTTTTTTCGTTTCATAATCATAAAATTCAACACTGATTCCGGTTGCTGTTTCAATGTCATTGATTGCCTCACGCTCTCTGCAAGGAATATCACCTGTATTCTCAGTTTTGCCGATTTGTACAATTCGCAGCCATACTGCTATTTGTTTAATTCCTGTGTATTTGAGTACATAAGCGGCAACATCAGCGATTCGAAACAATTTTTTCCCGCCAAGTGTAGAAATTGGGACTTCTTTGGCGACAACAAGCGTTCCTTCGCCGTCGTATTGAACGGCACTGAGTAATTCTTCAAATTTAATTTCTTGAAGTTCTTGGTGCTTGTCTCCACCCTTTTTGCCGTTCGGATTCGGTACTTTTTTAGCCATGTTGTTTGTAGTAGCTTTTTTTTAAATTACAATTTAGTATTGCTAATCAAGCAGCACAGCTTATAAAAATTCAAAATTAAGCCACAATAATGACATTTCCAAACGATTTCCCGCCTTATGGTATATTTTTCAGTCAATAAAAAAACGCGAACTCGGAATTAGAAAATCCTGATTTGTGATATAAAAAGAGGGAGTCCGAAAAGTTAATTTAGGAAAATTTATGCCAAATAAAATTTCGTTATTCCCGTTTTGAGCATTTCATTAGAGAAAAAATGACGGTTTTGAGGCAATTTCTATCAAAAAAAATCATCTTTGAGGCTCAAAATGAAACCGACAAAATTATATTTGGTTTGATAAATTTGAAACATGCTTTTCGGACACCCTCATTTTGCAAGACGAGCACCTGATTTTCTACCAATATAAAGGCCTGTCGGCACAAAATACGCCTTTAGGCGTTGCATATTGGTAGAAAATAGTTCATATTCTCTTTGTTGAGGCTGTCCGAAAAGTCATTTTTGAAAAATTAAAACCAAATATAATTCTTCGACACCCATTTTGCTAATTTTTAACGGAGCTTTAACAACGTTTTTTCTGCAATTTCTGTCAAAATTACTCCGCTAAATTGGGCAAGTACATGAAAAA
>JBPOJO010000382.1:0-8274 GCA_052033485.1 Bacteroidota bacterium
CCTTAAATTGCGCGGGATTTTCGAGGTTTTGGCGGGGATTTTCCGCTCGAAGTCGGTATTTTTTTCGCCACTTATACCAAGTCGGGTACGAAATACCGTGTTTTTGAGCAAATGCTTTGACTGTTTCACCTGACTGTTCTTGCTCCGCTATCAGTGCGTACATTTTTTTCTCCTTTTCCATGTTCTTTGGGCTTTTAAATTGATTGCGCGCAAAGGTAGGTGATGAATGATGGGAGAAAAAGATGGGGTTGCTCGGGTGGATACATTACATATACGAACTTTCAGTTCGCATTTTCACCCAAACTCAACAAAATATGCACAAAAAGGCACAATTTCGGAGTAAAGGAAAAAAAAGTAAGGTCTGTTTTTTTTTCAAAAAAACAGTTTCCAAAGAAAAAAATGCAAGAAAACTTCTATACGCGACTTGATTGTTTCGTCTTGCGAAATGTCGCTATGCTCGGTATGATAAGCCGCCGGCTCAGTCCGATAGGGGCGAAACTTTATTTGCTTCCGCAATTTACAAAGGCGAAAAATAACTGCCAAGTTTTTCTCTCATTTTTAAAAAAAAAATCTCTGTTTTTTTTCACCGAAGATTTTTGTGCTGTTTCGCCCTGTCATTTCTCCGGACAAAATCAACGGCGGGGCGCACCTCGACACCCTAAGTATCTTGGAGCCCCTTAAGGTGTCGAGGTGCATTTTTTTCCGTGAGGAAACAAACACTTTTTTCCGTGTTTTTCAACAAATTTGCCAAATTACCGCCCGGACTTGCAAAGCCGACCGTGATTTCGTCTGCAAGATGACTCCTCAATTTGTTGCGAATTTCCGCCGGTTGAAGGCTTGCGCGTTTGATATTTTGAGCGAACGGGCTTACGATTAAAAGCCTGCCCTCCGCTAATGCCGGCATCAATTCGGTTTCCGGCTCTGCTTTCAGTCCTCGTGCCAACGCCAAAATTATCGGCTGCTTGCCTTTGAGCAAATAATGCAAAACGTCCTTTTCGACTTGACTGTGAAAGCCGCTGATGACACAAATCCCTTGGTCGCGTTGCGCAATTGCCCAATCATAGCACCTAAGCAAAGCCGAAGCGGGCACTTGACGACTGCAAAGAAAAGCCGTTTTTCTGAGTTTCAACAAGTCCGTATTGCCCGCGGTTTCTTTTATTGTCATCTTTTTTGGTAGTGTTTTAGCGTCATAGTATCGCGAGCATCTTGCTTGCGAAAAAATCAACAACAGACTTTAGTCCAATGCTGTTAAGTTAAGGTTTGCCAAAAAAAATGGGCAATGATATTTAGTCCCTAACGGGACATTTTCCCAAAATAGATTTCTGCTTTTCTACCAATATAAAGTGCCTAAAGGCACAAATTACGCCTTTAGGCGTTGAATATGGGTAGAAAATTAACCTCCATTGTTTTTTTGTTCCGTTAGGAACTAAGGAATGGGACAAGTAAAAAGTGCACTTTTCGACGTTCCTTTGCTATCCCAACGGGATAGAAGGTTTATAGCAAAAAATTGACAATAATATTCTACGACCCCAACGGGGTCGCAAAAAAAACAACACCTGCAAGCTACAAACCTATGATGCCTTTGGCATCGTTTTTCACGGGTTTGTTTGAGTTTTCTGTTAGTGTAAGCCTTTTTTTGCTTCAATCTGCATCAAACATTTTTTCTGTCCCATTACTTATATATTTTTAACCAAATAATTTCCCCTTTGCGCCCTTAACTAAACAGCATTGACCCTTAGGGTGTTATCGGAAATATTTTAAAAATATTAAATATCCACACGTGCATATTTCGCATTTTTTTCAATAAAATCGCGTCGCGGAGCAACCTCATCGCCCATCAACATGGAAAACAAGTGGTCTGCTGAGGCAGCCGATTCGATGTCGACACGCTTCAGACTGCGTTTTTCGGGGGTCATGGTAGTTTCCAAAAGTTGTTCGGGGTTCATTTCACCGAGACCTTTGTAGCGTTGGACGTTGACGTTTTCAGGTTTTTCGCCGCCGATTTCGCGCACTGCACGTTCGCGTTGGTCTTCCGTCCAACAATAAATTTCATTTTTTCCTTTTTTAACCAAATATAAAGGCGGTTGCGCAATATAAACATAACCTTGCTCAATCAATTCGCGCATATAACGGAAGAAAAAAGTGAGAATAAGTGTTCTGATGTGGCTTCCGTCCACATCGGCATCGGTCATGATAACGACTTTGTGGTAGCGGAGTTTGTCCAAATTAAGGGCTTTGTCGTTGTCGTCTCTGCCGAAAGTAACGCCGAGGGCGGTAATCATGTTTTTGATTTCCTCATTGTCATAAATTCTATGCTCTTGTGCCTTTTCAACGTTCAAAATTTTACCTCTGAGCGGCAAAATTGCTTGCGTGCGACGGTCGCGTCCTTGTTTTGCCGAGCCGCCTGCGGAGTCCCCTTCGACGAGATACAATTCACAAAGAGCCGGGTCTTTTTCGGAGCAGTCTGCTAATTTGCCGGGCAAACCGCCGCCTCCAACTGTTCCTTTTCTTTGCACCATTTCGCGAGCTTTTTTTGCCGCATACCTTGCCTGCGCCGCTAAAATGACTTTTTGTACAACCATTTTAGCCTCTTTGGGATTTTCTTCCAAAAAGTTGGTCAGCATTTCGCTCACACATGTATCAACCGCGCCGATAACTTCGGAGTTGCCGAGTTTGGTTTTGGTTTGTCCTTCAAATTGCGGCTCCATTACTTTGACGGAAATCACGGCTGTCAAACCTTCGCGAAAATCTGAGCCGGAAAGTTCAATTTTGGCTTTTTCCAATAAACCCGATTTATCGGCATAACTTTTCAAAGTCCTTGTCAAAGCGCGGTGAAAACCGGCAACGTGCGTGCCGCCTTCCGTCGTGTTGATGTTGTTGACGTAAGAAAAAATATTTTCGGCGTAAGAATTGTTGTAAATCATGGCAACTTCTACGGGCACGCCATGCTTGTCGCTCGACAAGTAAAATGCCTCCGGAATAAGTCTCGAACGCGATGTGTCGAGATATTCGACAAATTCTTTTAAGCCGCCTTCGGAGAAAAACTCTTCATTTCTGAATGTCCCGTCTTCATTTTTTTCGCGCTCGTCGGTAAACTGAATATGGATTCCGGCGTTCAAAAAAGCAAGTTCGCGCAAACGATTCGCGACAGTTTCGTATTTATATTCGGTTTCGGTGAATATGGTTGCGTCCGGCTTAAAATGAATGCTTGTGCCGGTTGTATTTGCCGTGCCTATTTCGCGGACGCTGTAAAGCGGTGCGCCTGCCGAAAACTCTTGCTCATAAACTTTTCCGCCTCTTCGCACTTCCGCGCGAAGGTGGATAGAAAGAGCATTGACGCAAGAAACCCCGACCCCGTGCAATCCGCCGGATACTTTATAGTTACTTTTATCAAATTTTCCGCCTGCGTGCAGCACTGTTAAAACGACTTCGAGCGCGGAACGCCCCTCTTTGATGTGCATATCAACGGGGATTCCTCGTCCGTTGTCCGTTACGAGTACGGAATTATCTTCTTTAATGCTAACTTCAATAAAATTGCAAAAACCGGCTAAGGCTTCATCAATTGAATTATCTACGACTTCCCAAATTAAGTGATGCAAACCTTTGAATCCGATGTCACCTATGTACATGGACGGACGCTTGCGAACCGCCTCTAAGCCTTCAAGAACCTGTATATTTTCGGCTGAATATTCACCCGTTACGGCATTTTGTAGTTCCATTTTAACATTGATATTGAACGACAAAGGTACGACAAAATGAGAAAAATAACAAGAAATGCGCAGCTTTTTTTTGAAAAAAAACACGAAGAATAAATGACAAATTTTTCTGTGTTTTTGACTGAAAAAAACAACTTTATGAATTTTTTGACCAAAAAAGCAGATGCGTAAGAATTTATAGGAATTTAAAGCGATTTTTTTGAGGAATAATTTTTCGCAACCCTTTTTTGGATTTTTCTATTTGGCGTAAATGAATATACTTTTTGTAAATACTTGATTTTTAAATCATTAAAAAATTTTGTGTAAAATAAAAAGACTTGTTTTGCAGAAAAACAACAACACAAAACGAACAAAATTGCTGTAAGGGCGGCGGCAAAATTCTTTTTTTTTTCTTTTGTGCTGATTTTTAAGAGTTAAAATGAATTTTTACTAATTTTGCGACGAATAACTTTATGGTTATATTTGGAACTTTTAAGTTTTTATTTTTATTTTGCTTTTATTGTGCCTGAAAAAATAGTTATGATGAAAAGTTTACTTTCAATCCTTTTTTGTGTTTGTGTTTCCGCAAGCTCTGTTTTCGGAAAAAATGACCCGGAAGTGCATTTTAAATCGGGGCTTCAATACATCTCAAAAAGACAATACATTGAGGCTATCAAAGAATTTACGGAAGCCATCAGCTTGAAAAACACGTATGCAGAAGCATATTACCAACGTGCGCTTGCCAAAAAATTATATTGCGACGAAACAGGCTGTATCAATTATGATTTTTGCGGCGACTTAATTAAGTCCGTGCAAAACGGTTTTTGGGCGGCATCGGAAATGCTCGTGAAGGAGTGTTCTTCCGAATGCTATACCGTTGAAGCGGCTATGATGGAGCCGGAAAAGGTTTTTTGTGCCGATTTTAGCCGCAGTAAAATTTCTTCTCTGCCGCAGGGCTTCAAAAATCTCAACAAAGTTACGCACCTGAACATAGCCGACAATGAATTTACGGTACTTGATGAGAAAATTTCGGAAAAAAATACACTTTTTTTTCTCGATTTTTCCAATAATAAAATTAAAACGGTGCCTGATTTTATTGTGAATTGTGCTTATTTGGTCGAAATTTACGGAAATGACAATGCTTTGGAACAATTGAACCCGAAAATCGGTTCTATGACTAAATTGCAGAATTTGCAAGTGCGCAATAATTATCTGTCGGATTTGCCCAAGGAAATGGTTAATTTGCTGAATTTGACCTCATTGGACATTTCTTTTAATGAATTTACAAGCGTTCCCGACGTATTGATGGGCATGAAAAATTTAAAATTTCTTGACATCAGCGGCAATGAAATTCCGGAATCGGAGAAACAAAAATTGAAAGAGGCTTTGCCTTCAACCGAAATAAAATTCTGAGAAAATGCGATATTTTTACCTTTTGTTCTTCCTTGTGCCTTTTTTGCTGTTTTCATATATCAGCCGGGCGCAGGAAAAACCGTATTTTGTTCAATTTAAAGATAAAATCGGTACGCCCTTTTCGCTCGGAAGTCCGGAAGAATTTTTGAGCACGAGGAGTATTCAGCGGCGACAAAAACAAAATATTGCCCTCAAAGAAGATGATTTGCCGGTCAGCCCCGATTACACGGACAGGCTGAGGCAAAAAGGAGCGAAAATTTTATTCACTTCTCGTTGGTTTAACGGCGCATTGTTGCTATGCACTGACGCACAGTTTTCTGAAATCGGCAAATTATCTTTTGTGGCAAGCGGAAAATTGCTCAATTCCCACCGCCCTTTATCGCGCAACGGTAAAAATTTTTCCGATAAAGCTGAAAAAGCAGATTTTTCATCAGCTTTTTTTCGCAAAAACTTAATGACTATTCCGCATTCTCATGCCGAATTTTTCAGAGAAACCAAAGAAATTAATTTCGGCGCGTCAAAAACGCAAAACGAGATGTTAGGCGTGAAAGAAATGCACGAAGACGGTTTTCGCGGCAAAGGAAAATTAATTGCCGTGATAGATGCGGGTTTCCCCGAATTTGACCGTTTGTGGGCATTAAAAGATGCAGAAATTATTGATACATACAACTTTACAGCGTCCGAAACAAATGTCAACACTGCCTCGTCGCACGGCACAAAAGTTTTTTCAACAATGGCGGCAAATCGCCCGAATGAAATGGTCGGAACGGCACCCGAAGCAAGTTATGCCTTGTATATTTCGGAAGTTTCGGGAAGTGAATCGCCTTTGGAGGAAATTTATTGGCTTTTTGCTGCCGAACGCGCCGACAGTTTAGGGGTTGATGTCATTAACACTTCTTTGGGCTATTATGATTTTGACAATCCGGCTTTCAACTATAAAGCAACTGACCTCGACGGCAAAACGGCTTTTATCACAAGGGCTTCCGAAAAAGCTTTTGAGCGCGGGATTTTTTTGGTTACTTCTGCCGGCAATGAAGGCTCAAAAAATTGGGGAAAAATCACTTTTCCTGCCGATGCGCCGAATGTTTTGGCGGTCGGAGCTGTTGATGCAAATCAAAGTTACGCAGCTTTCAGCAGCTTCGGTCCGTCTGCCGACGGGCGCGTTAAGCCTGATGTAGCGGCAATGGGCGCAAACGCAGCCCTTTGGGGAACGAGCAATGGGGTTGAATATGCGAACGGAACGTCTTTTGCCGGACCGATAACCTGCGGTTTTGCGGCGGGACTTTGGCAGGCAAACCCTGAATTGACAAATGTGCAACTGCTCTCGCTCATCAGACGCTCAGGTTCGCGAGCGCAAAATCCGAATGAATTTTACGGCTATGGCATACCGCATTATGTGCGTGCCATGGAATTGAAAAACGTTACGGGGATAGCTGAAAATGAGTTTTTGGGTTTTCGTATTGCCGAAAATCCGACCGAACGCGGGCGTATAAGTTTAATGATTCCTTCGGCTTATGTCGGAAAGGCTTTGGATTGTCAAATATTTTCTTGTTTAGGGCAAAAATTGTATGAAAGTACTTTTTCGGTAGCCGATATTGAAAAAACAATTTTCACCGAACAAATACGCTCGGGAATGTACTTTTTGAGGCTTTCATTTGACGAAAAAACTACTGTTTTGCGTTTTTTGGTGAAATAACAACGCAAAAATCATTTTTTTACTCGCTTTAAAAACAAATTTCCCTCTTCCGTCAGCTTACTGCCGTCTTCGCTGAGTTTATTTTTTGTGCCGCCGATAATTTGATGGTTGAGTGCAATAGTAACGTTCGGGTAATTTTCAATGAAATCGGCAAGAGCGTTCAATTCGGTGAAATATCGCTCATCTGTTTTCTCTTGTTTGTTACCGTATTCGGTAATCCAAAGCTCTTTTTCACCCGTATTTGCCATTTTTGTAACGGCTATAAATTCTGCTTTTTCTTTTTCAAAACTTGCATTTTCATTGATATAAAAATGGTAAGTAAAAGCATCAACGTTTTTTATGCTGCTTTCGACAACATATTTGTTCCAATAAAACATTTTAGCATTAGACTTTTTTACGCTTCTCCCCAAAAGCAAAGCGGCAATTTTAGCATCGGGGAATTTATCCCTCAATGCGGGAATCCACTGATTAACTTTTAAAGCATACTCCTTTCCGGTGGGAAAAACTTTTTCGTAAGCTTTTTCTTTTGCATACAATTCATTGCCTAATTCAATGTATTTAATTTCAACACCGGTTTTTTGTATGCTCGTCAACATTTCAATTTGGTCATCAATTGTTTTGTTCAAAATATCTAAAACGAACACAAATTGAGCATTGGTTTTCGTGCTTAATTTTTTAATTTCGCCGATTAAATGCTTGGATTTCGATTTTCTTGATTCAATCACCCCTTCTTTCCAATTCCAACTGTGCGTAACCGTTCCGCCGGGGTAGCGCAAAATTTCCGGTTTTAGCAAGGCTATGTTTTCAATCATTTTAGGCGTTAGGTCGGGCATCATCGAAAAATTTTGATTGAATCCCCTTTTTACCTTTGGCTTATCGCAGTTTGATATGTTTTGATTTTTTCCGGTAAAAGAAATGAGCAGCAAAACCAATATCATCAATCGAAAACTTGGTTGAATTATTCTCCTCTTCAATGCGCTGTTTGCAATTCCTAAAAATGTCATTTTCATTCTTTAAATTTGTGTAACATTCAATCGAAAAAATTTGGAAAGGAGGGTACAGCCTCACATTTGCAAAATATTTAACAAAAAAGCAGTACAAAAGTTTATTTTTCCGACTTTTCGTATAACAATTTTTTTATTTTCTGCCGATATTTTTTCGCAAACAAATGATATTCGTAACTTTTTAGCCGGAGTGTACCGCGAGCTTGAGCTTGCGAATTTATAGAACAAGCTATATCAACAAGCGAATTTAAGGTCGCAAGCTAAAGCTCGCGCTGCAAAGTCGCAAGCTAAAGCTCGCGCTACACATTCGCAAGCTAAAGCTCGCGCTACAAATTCGCAAGCTAAAGCTCGCGGTACAAATTCGCAAGCTAAAGCTCGCGCTACAAATTCGCAAGCTAAAGCTCGCGCTACAAATTCGCAAGCTAAAGCTCGCGCTACAAATTCGCAAGCTAAAGCGCGCGGTACA
>JBPOJO010000653.1:0-1670 GCA_052033485.1 Bacteroidota bacterium
TATAAGAAATATACGGCGGATTACCAATAACATAGTCAAATCGGTATCGGGCAATTCGCGGTTCGCTTCTGTTTTCTAAACTTCTTTTCAAATCTTCCAAGTCTGACTTGTCTCTGACAAAACTGTCATATTCCAAATTAAGTGATTGTGAAAACAAATCCATTTGCCCCTTATTTCGGTCTAATCGGACATTTTCGTCAGACAAAGTATTGCGAATATCGGTATCCAAAAATTCAGAAACGGTGTCTTTGGTTTTAAATATTTTAAGTTTTTTGTCTATCGGATGATTGTATTTTTCATTGATTATCACGGGCAGCATACGCATAATAATGCTCATTTCCGCCAAATACAAAGGAAATTCGGCTACATCGATACCAAAAATATTATTTGTAATAAATTTTTCAATTCTTTTTGAACTTTCCAAACTACCATTCGGAATACACTCCATTAAATTTCGCACAGCTCCATACAAAAAAGTACCACTTCCGCAAGAGGGGTCGATAATTGAAACAGTATTATTTTCGATAAGTTTTGAGAGGTTTTTGCCTGAATAACCAATCTGTTCAAGCATAAAGTCGCTGACTTCGGGAGAAGTAAAGTATTGACCAAGTTTTTCATCATATAGTTGCTTTAAATAATTTTCATAAATAAAACCGAAAATTTCATTTTGAATATCGGCAAAATTATAGCGTTGTACAAAAACAAAAATATCAAGCCACGGACTTACTTCATGCAATTCATTTCGCGGTTTGTCCAAAATATTTTCAATTTTTTTATTGATGATATTTTGTTCATCTTTGAAGGGACGATAAATATTTGTAGAAATTTTATTGCTGATTGCTTTTGTAACGGTAAGAATGTCGCCAAAATTTTGACTGCTTAGGTTTTTTAACAATCGCTTCTGACGTTCTTCAAAATCACTTTTAAATTGCGCAAAATCGTTATCAACCAATGTTTTATAGAGTATAAACTGAATCAAATAGGCGTATGATATTTCAACTGCTTGTTTGTTGCTGTCCGTATTTTGTTGCGAACTGAAATAGCCTTTTAGGTTAAGTTTTGTTTTGAAATTATTGATTAAAGTGGTAATATCCGTAAAGAAATTTTGACGGTTTTTTTCTATATTTAATTTTTCCTCTTGTTTATTCGACGTGAAGAAATTCAGGTAATAATTTACGGCTTGCGTGTATTCTTTCCAAAAAAGTAAAAAATCGCTTGGATTTTTCAATATATCATTGATAAAAAAGGATTTAACAGGCGTTTTTGAAATATAAAAAATCCATTCATTGCCGTCCGTTAAAATTCCGGTCTTTTTATCCCATACTAACTGATATTCGAATAATTGTTTTTCACCTGTTTGAATGTTACCCAAACGCTCAACTTCAAGCGGGATAATGATTTCATTGGTAACAAAAATGACAATATCGGCGCGTTTTTGTTTCTTAGTGTGTTCTTCTAAAAATTCCTGCTCTCTTTCATTGTCGGCGGAAGATAATTTGCCTTCTTTCAAATTAAATAATTCGCGGCATTGCAAAACTTTTTTAACAAAAAATTGTACTCCGCTTCCGATTTCTTTTGTTTGGTAAGCGTTTTTTTCTGTTTCCCAAAGTAGAAGTAATTCTTTAATAGTCATGCTTTTGTATTAGTAATGTTCTTGTACAGTGCCGAAT
>JBPOJO010000220.1:0-1799 GCA_052033485.1 Bacteroidota bacterium
TCCCAATTTACGGCAATCGTCGGTTTGACCGTTTGCAGCCATTTATTGTATATCAAAATAAAATTATTTTTGTCTATACGTGTTTTGTTATATTCAAGTTTCCCCGAAATAAAATTTTCCTTAATGAATTTTTGTAATTCATCGGCATCTTTTTCATAAAAATATAAAAAAGTATGCTCTTCCAAAATATTTCTTACTTTGTCAAAAACCAAACGAAATTCTTTACTTTCGTAATTTGACGGCGCAACATTCCAATTAAAATCATTGAGGTAAAAAATTTCTTGAATGTCATTGTAAGGAATAAAAGCCATTTTTTCCGCATCAAAAGCACCGATGAAAGGCGGAGGCATAAATTTATCAAAAGTTCGCGCTTTTCCGAGTGTTAAAATCAACTGAACCAATGATTTATGCAAGTCTGAACTGCCTTTTTTTGCCTCAGCCCACAACAGCGATTCCGTATCCGCAGGCGTGATATCGCCCCTCCGCGCACAGACGCAAAAGTCGACATTGCCGATAATTTTGGTGCAATCGTAGTCATCAAAATAATCTTCGGCAATTTTATTTTTCAACTCTTCTTCTCTTATGTTCGAGTATTTCATGTGGTTTTTTTGAAAATTTGAAGCAAAAGTAGACAAAAACTGCGAATATTTATCGCAATTCAATTTTTTTTAAAATTCCGTTTTCGGTGTTTGTTTTTCATGCAGCAAAGCATTACTTTTGTTCAATGAATATTTAATAAATCTCAAAAATGGAAAATATCGGCAAAAGAATTGCGGCAAAAATTCTTTCACTTTTCGGGCATCAATTTAAATACGGGAAAGTTGTTAAAAAATACGTCAGAAGTCCTAAAGCGCACTATTTCGGAAAAAAAATTCTCTCTCTTCAAGAAGGAAATGATTTTTTGCTCGAAAATTTGAAAGCCGGAAAGTCATTTTTTGCTACTCGACTTGGAAGCGGTGAAATAGCAATTTTATATAATTTTTTACTGCATAATAAAAAAAATGTTATTTGGGACAAACACTTACGTTATGATATTTGCTTCACTGCAGGAGTTTTTCCGGATACCGAAAAAATGATGGAACGATTTTGCGAAATCTATATTGAAAGTATCCCTTTGGCTGATTTTATGGGCGTTTGGTACAATGAAGCGGAAGATATTGTTTGTGAAAAATTTTGCCCTAATGCAGTTTTGGCACCGCTCGAATCCTTAGAACCCTATTATTTTCAAAACCCATGGAGCAAATATTTGGCGGGAAAAAAAGTATTGGTTATTCACCCTTTTGAAGATTCTGTAGCTTATCAATATCAAAAAAGGCAATTATTGTTTCAAAATAATGAAATTCTGCCCGAATTTGATTTACAGACCTTAAAAAGTGTACAATCCTTAGCCTTTCAAAAAGTACCTTATGCAACGTGGGAAGAAGCACTTTGGGCGCAGTGTGAAGAAATTGATAAAAAACAATTTGATATAGCCCTTATCGGTGCGGGTGCTTATGGTTTGCCGCTCGGTGCGTATATACGTAAAAACGGCAAAACAGCGATTCATTTGGGCGGAGCATCACAAATTTTATTCGGCATTAAAGGCGAGAGATGGTACAAAGTACCTGCAATCTCCTCTCTTTTTAACGAACATTGGAAACACCCGTTTCCGCACGAAACACCGGAAAAACACGAAAAAGTTGACAACGGAAAAGGAGCTTATTGGTAAATTTTTGAAAAATAAATTTAATCATTTTGCTCAATCAAAGCGTCGCGATAGCGGTTAAACATATTCGATTTAGAAATAAAACCTGCATATT
>JBPOJO010000166.1:0-3575 GCA_052033485.1 Bacteroidota bacterium
ACTTTATATCCCTCTTTCTCCAATTCCTCTGCCAACTGTACGAAATACGTACTTTTTCCCGTTTGTCGTGGTGCCCAAATCGTGAAATAACGCTCATCGCGAACGTTCTTTAAGCCCTGTTCCAAGAGCACACGGCGTTGAAGCGTGTAGTGTTTTTCGGAAATATTCGGTCCCGACGTATTGAAGTACCTGCGCATATTTTTTCTTTTTTGCAAAGATAGGAAATTTTTTTGCCTTAAAATAAATTTGTCGGTGATAATTCAGCCTGTTTGCAGCGCGAACTGTCAACTTACGCCTGCCAAAAACAAAAATCGCGGGAAAGATGTCGGCGATTCTATCGGGATAAATCTTTGCAATTTTTTTACATTCTGACACAAAAAAAGTCCTCGCACTTTTGTTGCAAGGAAAAATTGCATAAGTTTGCAAAAAAATTGAAAAAGCAAAATGGATTTTCCGCTACCCGCCGCTCCGAAATTGCTCTACATCGTCAGACATGGACAAACCGAGTACAACCGACTTGGTATGGTGCAAGGCAGCGGAATCGATTCTGACCTCAACGAACTCGGACGCAAGCAAGCGCGCGCTTTTTTTGAGGCATACAGGCATATACCTTTTCAAAAAGTTTACACCTCGCAACTCAAAAGAACGCATCAAAGTGTGCAGGATTTTATCGAAAAAGGCGTTTCTTGGGTGCAACTTGCAGGTTTGAACGAAATCAGTTGGGGACACAAAGAGGGAAGACCGCTCTTGGCAAGCGATGATGAACAGTTCAAACAAATGGTCAATGGGTGGCGCAAAGGGAGACTTTGGCTAAAAGTTCCCGGCGGTGAAAGTCCGATTGAGGTCATGGAACGGCAAAAGGCTGCTTTTCGCTTGATAATGTCGTTTGAAGAAGAAAAAAACGTCCTGATTTGTATGCACGGGCGCGCAATGCGAGTGCTTTTAGCATGGATTACCGAAACGCCGCTCGAACAAATGGATATTTTTCCGCACCAAAATTTATGCCTCTACACCTTGCGCTACGAAAACGGAAAGTTTAAAATTGAAGCGGAAAACGATGTTTCACACCTTTATATCTGATTTTCCGGCGAAAATTTACCGACCGCAAGGCATTTCTTCTGCCGAAAAAATTTCCGGCTGAATCCTCTCCGTTTCAGTTTGCGGAAAAACTGACTTCACGAGCGGAATTTCAAATGAAATGTGCGAACCGGAAAGGGTGTATGTTAAAACAATGTCCGCCTGCAAGGTTTTCGCGCTGCCGCCCGTCGGTTTTCCGATAATTTTTCCGCGCTTTGCGAGGCGAAAAAGCCGGCAAAAATGCTCCGCCGCCGAAAATGTTTCTTCACTGACAAGCACCTCAACTTCGCCTTTAAAAGTAGTTTTTGCAGGCAAATAAAGCGTATTTCCGTAATATCCTTCCTTATTTTGATAGCCGCTTTTTTCATTGCCGGTAAAATTTTTGGCAAAATAATCGCTGATTTTTGCGTGCAAAGCAACACTGTAAGGGCGATTACTGATGAGCGAAATATATTCAAAATCGTCAAAAATCAGGCTTTTGAGATAAGATTTTTTTTCCAAAAACAAGGTGTCGGCACAGAAAAAGGAAAATAATTTTTCCGCAGCCATCAAAGAACCGCCGAGATTTTTGCGCAAGTCAATGCGAATTTTTTTTACCTGCGCAGAATCCCATTCCTGCAAAAGTTCGGGCATTCCCTTTGCTGTTTTTTCCGCATCAAAAAAGAAATCCGGAATATCGAGATGAACAGATTTTTGCCCATTTTCGTCCGAAAAATATCCCCATGAAAGTTGTTTTTGACAGCAATTTTCATGATTTTTCAGCCATTCTTCAAACGTAATAGCTTTCACCGTAATTGTTTTATTATCGACACTTTGTAAAACAAAATCTCTTTTTTCCGTGCCGAAAATCAAGTGAAAATAAAGCGCAAATTTCTCCGACAAATCGCGCCCCTCAATCGCTTGTGCGCGACAAACTTTCAACAATTCGCGGCAAACAAAATTTGCGTCCTTGCCGTTAATTTTTACTATTTCGCGGCATTGCGCCGAATCATTTTCAGTAAAAAAAATCTTTTTTTGCTCTGCTTCACAAAAAAAATAGCCGGGCAAAAGCCAAACATTTTTTCTTTTCCGAAAGTCAGGCAAAACGGCAAAAGTATGCCCGCAGCCGATTTTTTTCAAATGCTGCGCAATGTATTTCCAAAGGCTGTCGGGGTGTTCGATAAAAGCTTTTTTTTCAAGTTGCCAATCAATTTTGGCTTGAATTGCTTGCGGGTGCATTTTTTGAATAATTTTTCCGACTTGTTCAAACTCTTTTTGCGCGCTCGGCAAGGCATAATTTTGTGCGAAATTTGTCGAAATTTGACCGAAAAAAAATACAAGGAATATTATTTTTTTTATCATCTTAAATGAATTTTTTCCCTTTCAGCCCGAGTGTACCGCGAGCTTTAGCTTGCGAATTTAAGGAACAAGATATCCTGAAGGTCGCAAGCTTAAGTTCGCGCTGCATTATTGGGCAAACCGGTTAAATAGTTACGAATTTTTTCCCTTTCAGCCCGTTACTGTTAGGTTAAGCCTTAAAAGAGCGCAATTTAGTCATTTAAACCATACCGGCGGCATTTTCAGCGCAAAAAAAATGCACAAATGAACATTCTAAGGCAAAAAAAATTAACTTTGCAGAAAAATTATCACATTCAATTTCTATCAAAGTGTTTAAAACAGAAACGCCGGCTTATCGCGGCAAAGTCAGAGATGTTTATTTTCTCGGAGAAAAAATTGTCATGATTGCATCTGACAGAATTTCCGCTTTTGATGTCATTTTGCCGCGCAACATTCCCCACAAAGGACAGGTGCTGACGCAAATTGCTGAATTTTTTCTCAAAGAAACGGCAGATGTTGTACCGAATTGGTTAGAAAAATGCCCTTTTCCCAACGTCAGTTACGGCAAAAGATGCGAGGCAATCCCCGTCGAAATGGTCATCAGAGGCTACTTGGCAGGACACGCTTGGCGTGAGTACAAAGCAGGAAAACGTGTAATTTGCGGCGAAAAAATGCCCGAAGGCATGAAAGAAGGCGATAAATTTCCGACACCGATTATCACGCCGACCGGCAAAGCGCAGGAAGGACACGATGAGGACACTTCAAAAGAGGAAATCCTCAAAAACGGCATTGTGAGCCGTGATTTATATGAAGTGATGGAAAAATATACACACGCGCTTTACGCAAAAGGCTGCGAAACTGCGGCTAAAAAGGGCTTAATTTTGGCGGATACAAAGTATGAATTCGGCGTTTTTGACGGAAAAATTTTGCTCATGGACGAAGTGCATACTCCCGATTCCTCACGCTACTATTACGCAGACGGCTATACCGAAAAACAAAAAAAGGGAGAAAAGCAGGTGCAACTTTCCAAAGAATTTGTGCGAGAATGGCTGATGGAAAACGGTTTTCAAGGCAAAGAAGGACAACAAGTGCCGGAAATGACCGACGAGGTTGTCGAAAAAATTTCCGCGCGATACATTCAACTTTACGAATTGCTCACGGGGCAAAAATTTGTGCCGGTG
>JBPOJO010000271.1:0-1693 GCA_052033485.1 Bacteroidota bacterium
AAAACAATGGAACATCTTCTCCAAAAGACCGATTTTTCCGATTTCGGCAATAATTTTCCGCAAAATTCGTGGGCGGCAATTTTACAAAAAAATGCCGAAAAAATTGATTTTGAGCCATATTTGGCATTGGTCGGTGCGGAAGAAAATCATGCAAATGCTGTCAGACGGGAGTTTTTTAAGCTCAAAAAGGGGGCTGCCGAAAAATATCACCTTGCCGATGCGGGCAATATCCTCCCCGATTCTGCGGGCGAAGTGAGCGATGAGCGAGTTTTTGAAGTTTGTGCGACTTTGCTCAATTCGGGTATTGTTCCGGTTTTAATCGGCTTACCCCGAAAAAATATTTTTGCGGCGTATTCTGCATTTTCAAAATGGTTAAAGCAGGGGAAAATTGCTCTTTTTGAAAAAGAAATTCTTGCCGAAGATGAGGAACATTTGCTCAATAAAATTTATCATTCCTCTTTGCCAAAACCGTTTAACATTTTTTTGGGCGGCTACCAAGAATATTTATGCGACAGGGCATTGCTCAATACTTTTTCGGACGATTATTTTGAATTGCAAAGTGTCGGAAAAATGCGTACAAATTTTTCGGAAAACGAGATTTTAATTCGCGATGCAGAAATGTTTATTTTTAATGCCAATGTTTTGGCAAATCCATTCGGTCTGACGGGGGAAGAAGCGGCGCAGTTGTCGTGGTATGCCGGCATGAATGAAAACATGAGTTTTTTCGCACTTTCTGATTTTCCCGATGCGGCGCAAGCGAACAAAACAGCGGCGGTGATGCTTTGGTATTTTTTGGAGGGTGCGCACCAATCTTTTTGCGAACGCCCGACGCGCGGCGGAAATTTTGAGCAATTTATTATTCCTATTGACCGTTTTGCGCATGATTGCATCGAATTGGTCAGGAGCAAAAAAAGCAATCGTTGGTGGTATGTTTTTTTGAAAAATAAAACCGAATATTTTATTCCTGCTTCGCGCAGTCATTATGAAACGGCTGTTGCGGGAGATATTCCCGAAAATTGGTGGCGAGCGCACAATCGCGTTTTTTTCGGAGTTGTTTAAGCCACTTAAATTCGAATACCCAAAACTAAAAGGTCGTCAATTTGATTGTTTTTTCCTCTCCATTCTTCAAAAGTTGTCGTCAAAAGCGCGAGTTGCTCTTCGCCGCGCATGGTGCTTGCTTTCAACAAAACATCTGTAAAGCGTCTTTTGGTGAACTTTCGTCCTGCCTCACCGCCGAATTGGTCGAAATAGCCGTCGCTGCTCAAATAAACGCAATCGCCTTTTTCGCAAGGCAAATCAAATGTTCTGAATTCTTTTTTATCTGCGTGCAACAAAAGTCCGCCGATGGAAAATTTTTCGGATTTATATTCTTCCACACGATTTGCGTGTGCCACAAAAACGGAATTTTTTGCACCCGAGAAACAGACTTTGTTGTCTTTATCAATTCTGACCAAAACCATGTCCATGCCGTCGCGCCTTTTTGCTGTTCCCGCCATCGTGTCTTTATCCTGACGCAACCAATGCACAACATCTTCGTCCATCACGTCGAGAATTTTGCCGGGGTCAAATATTTTTTGAACTTTTATGATTTGTTCGAGCAAAGAAAAACCGATAACGGACATGAACGCACCCGGAACGCCGTGTCCCGTGCAATCCAAAACGGCAATAAATTTATAGTCGTCAATTTCTGCAC
>JBPOJO010000696.1:0-11285 GCA_052033485.1 Bacteroidota bacterium
GAGGTTAGGCGAAATGCGCGACAAAATTGCGCTTTTCGCCGCACCGAAATTCTTTTTTTCATCAAAAAACGCTTTACCTTTGTCGGTGAAGCGTTTTTTTTTGCTGAAAATGCTGTTTCTGTATCTGCTACAGTCGTGCAGTCTGATACAAAAAATTCTTTTAACTATTTGCCGGTTTGTCAAAAATTGTACCGCGAGCTTTAGCCGGCGACCTTAAATTCGTTTGTTGACATGACTTGTTCCATAAATCCGCAAGCTAAAGCTCGCAGTACAAGCGCAAGCTAAAGCTCGCGGTACAAGCGCAAGCTAAAGCTCGCGGTACAAGCGCAAGCTAAAGCTCGCGGTACAAGCGCAAGCTAAAGCTCGCGGTACAAGCGCAAGCAACTCGCGGTACAAGCGCAAGCTAAAGCTCGGGGTAAACTCCGGCTAAACAGTTTCCATTTTAGATAAAAAAAATAAAACAATGTTCAAAGCAAGTTTTGAAAAAAAAGACTTGATTTTTAATTTCCCCGCCCGAACTTCTCGCGGCGACATCAAAAATCACAGTGCTTACCTCATTAAAGTTGAAAATTCTGAGCTTGCTCGCTGCGGTTTCGGTGAAGCATCGCCCTTATCCGGGCTGAGCTTGGACGACAGAGAAGATTTTGAAGAAAAATTAGCCGAAATTTGTCTCCTTGCCGGCAATTTTTCGTCCGAAAAAGAAATTTTAAAAAATATTCCTGTTGAACAATTTCCCTCCGTATATTTTGCTTTTGAAGCTGCTTTTGCCGAAATTAAAACGGGTAAAAGTGGGATTTATTTTGACAATAAATTTTCTCAATCCGAAGCAAAAATTCCCGTCAACGGCTTGGTTTGGATGTCTGACACGGAAACGATGTACGAACAGGCAAAGAAAAAAATTGAAGACGGTTTTGATTGTATTAAGCTGAAAATCGGCGCATTAGAATTTGATGAGGAAGTTAAAATCATTGAAAAAATCCGGAAAGATTTCGGAAAAAAAATAATACTTCGCACAGACGCAAACGGTGGTTTTTCGGCTAAAGAAGTGCACGAGGTGTTAAAAACTTTGAAAAAATATACCGTTCATTCCGTCGAACAGCCTCTGCCGGTGTTGTGTTGGGACGAAACTGCCGATATTTGTGCCGAAAACATAGTGCCGATTGCGCTCGATGAGGAGCTTATCGGAATTTTTGACGGCGAGAGCAAATTCAGGCTTTTGGAATACCTTATGCCGCAATTTATTGTTCTCAAACCGACACTTTTGGGCGGTTTTACTCAAACATTGTCTTGGATAAAAATTGCCAAGTCGCTCAAAATTAATTTTTGGCTCACATCGGCTTTGGAATCAAACATCGGTTTGACTTGTCTTGCGCAATTTGCGGCAGAAATTTTGGCAAAAGAGTCGCATATCATTCCGCAAGGCTTGGGAACGGGCAATTTATATGTTGATAATTTCCCGTCGAATCTGCGCCTTGAAAAAGGGGAAATGACTTTTGTTAAAAGTTAAATTAAGCTTGCGACCTTACATTTACTTGTTACGGGATACATTTCTCCTTAAATCCGCCAATTAAAGCTCGCAGTACACGTCTTCTAAACAGTTAAAATTTGCTAAAAAAGGCTGTCCGAAAACTCAGACAGCCTTTTTTATTGTTTTTGATTTCCAAAAATGAGGAAAAATCTATGGTAAAAATGTCGCGAAGCCGAACAGCCTGTAAAATACTTGCACTATTTCTGCACTTTCGCCTTTTTCTCTTTTTTCTTCTTTTCTTTTTTCATCTTTTTCATTTTTCCGTTCGGGCGGAGTTCCGTCCAATCGTCGAGTTTTTCGCCGTTCAGATAGCTTCCCTCAAAAATTAATTTTCCCGTTTCGTCAAAAAATTGCCATTTTCCGTCTTCTTTTCCGTTCAAATATTGCCCCTTTTCGAGCAAAGTGCCGTTTTCATGGTATTTTTCATAGTTGCCGTTCGGCAGCCCGTCGACATATATTAAAATTTGTTTGGTTTTGCCGTCGGGGAAAAAATGCAGCCATAAACCCTCATACAAACCGTCTTTGAAACGCCCTTTTTGTTTCATTTGCCCGCTCGGGAAAAAAACAAATGCAGAATCTTGTTGCATACCCTCTTGCCAAAATTCTCGCCGTTCAATTTTTCCCTCCTTGTCATAATATTTGCAAAGACCGTTGAGGACATCGTCTTTGTACATTTCAATCGCCATCATTTTGCCGGAAGGGTAAAAATAAAACCACCAACCCTGTTTTTTTCCTTCATTTTTTTGCCCTTCCGCTTTCAATTTGCCGTCAGGGTAATTTTCCTGCTCGGAAATTTGTGCAAACAGTAAAAAAGGAGCAATAAAAAAGGCAGCGGTTAAAAAAATGTACTTCATTGTTTTTGTATTTTAACTTTCTTTAAAATTGTTTAAATGCGGCGGCGGTGTAAGTTCGGCTTTTTTTTCACGATTGACTTCAAAAGCAATTTGCCGCATTCCTTTGAAATTATCAAACGAAAAAACACAATTTTGTGCCTTTTCCTGCTCAAAAACCGCTTTCATATCATTCACAAGTCCGGCGGGCACATGTTTTTTTTGACATTCGTTCATTAAAAAATCCTTCCGAAATTTTGCCGTTTCATTTTTTAAAATGTCAAAAAGTTCATTGCGATTTGAGACACGAGAAAAATTAGTACAAAATCGTGCATCTTTTGCCAAATCGGGAATTTTTAACACTTCACACAAGGCGGCAAACTGCTTGTCATTTCCGACCGCAAAAACTATCGCTCCGTCGGAAGTATCAAAAATCGTTCCGTAAGGGGCAATATTCGGGTGTTCACTGCCCATTCTTTGCGGAACAAAATCAGCACAAAGAAAATTGCAAGCCTGATTAGCAAGTGAAGAAACGGCAGATTCAAAAAGTGAAGCGTGCACATAAGCTCCCTCGCCGGTTTTTTCACGCCTCAAAAGGGCAAGTAAAATGCCTTCTTTCAACTGATGCGCGGCAAGCAAATCAACCAAAGCAACAGGCATTTTGACCGGATTTCCGCCTTTTTCGCCGTTGATAAACGTAAAACCGGCTTCCGCCTGTATGATTGCGTCGTAGCCGACGCGCTCGGAATCATTGCCATAGCCCGTGATGTGCCCGTAAATAATTTTTGAGTTTATTTTTCTTAAACTTTCATAATCCGTTTGCAATTTTTCGGCATCACCCGGTTTGTAGCTTGCTAAAATAATATCGGCGTTCCGCACCCAAGCATTCAGTTTTTCAATTTCCTTCGGTAAGGCAAGGCAGAGGGATTTTTTGCCCCAATTTGCACAGGAAAAATAGGCGGAAATATCCGTTTGCGGGTCTTCATTGGCGGATTTCCAAGTTCGGGTAACGTCGCCGGCAGTGGCAAAGTTTTCAATTTTGAGCACTTCCGCGCCGCATTCCGCCAAAAATTGCCCTACGCTCGGACCTGCCAAAACGGAAGCTAATTCAATGACTTTTAATCCTTTGAGTATTTCCATGATAAAAAATTCGTAACTGTTGAACGCCAAAGTGTACCGCAAGCTGTTTGCGATTGTAGGATTTTCGGAGTCGGCAAAACATTGTTTGTGCGGTACACGTTTCAAAAATTCAATTTTCAGTAGCCCGTTCCGATACCGACTCCTTTAAGAATTTGAACACCGGATGACGTTCCGATTCTCGTCGCTCCCGCCTCAATCATTTTTTTGGCAGTTTCGTAATCTCTGATGCCGCCCGAGGCTTTTATGCCGACTGCGGCAGGGAGCAAGGCGCGCATGAAGGCAATATCATCTGCGTCCGCGCCTTTCGGGGCAAAACCGGTTGAAGTTTTCACAAAATCAGCTCCTGCTTCGACGCAAATTTTGCAGGCTAATTCCATTCCGACGCGGTCTAAATAAGCTGTTTCAATGATAACTTTTAACACTTTTTCGTTTTGATGCGAAAGCTCTGCCAAACGCGCGATTTCAGTTTTGACCCAAGCATGCGGATTTGCAGAAAAAGCGGTTTGATTCATGACCATGTCCAACTCATCTGCGCCGTCTGCGATGCACAATTCAGCCTCGCGCAATTTCGCTTCCGTTCTGTTGTAGCCGAGCGGAAAACCGATAACGGTAACAATTTTCGTTTCATTTTTCAGCAAATTTTTCATTTTTTTAACCCAATAAGGGGGCACACACACGCCGAAAAAGGAATATTCTGCTGCCTCCTCCGCCAATTTTTCCAAATCACGTTCTTTTAGAACAGGGCTGAGCAGGGTTTGTTCGATGTACGAAGTCATATTTTGCATAATGTTTCAATTTTTATGTTTTTGTGGAATTCGGCTCAAAATTAGGCATTTTTGAGGGAAAAAATTCCCTTTGGGCGGCTTTTTTTTCTTAAAAATTTCGCAATACAGGCTGTAACAAAAGACTTCATCCTGTGCCGAAAGGGCTTTTATTGAAAAAAAGTAACTTTTTAGCCGGAGTGTACCGCAAGCTAAAACTCGCTGTACACTACGGCTAAAAAGTTACGAAAAAAATTGCCTTTTCGGGCTAAAGTCTGTTGTTCAGGGAGATGCCCTTATTCTTCCCCTGTCCAAGAAATCGAACAATTCGGCAAAAGCATTTCTGCACGCCTTTTTTCTGCTTCGGTAAAATTATTGCCCTCGAGCGATAACTCAGTCAAGGATTTCATGTTTTTGATTGAAAGGGGCAATTCGGTGATAGAATTTCCGTCCAAAATCAGGGTTTCAAGGTTGGATAAAGCGCATAATTCTTCCGGAAATTTTGTAAAAACATTATTGGTCAAATCTAAATGGAGCAAATTTGCCATATTTTTAACTTCTAAGGGTAATTCCGCAAGTTCGTTATCAGCCATTTCAAGCCATGAAAGATTGTAGAGTGCGGTAATTTCTGCGGGGAAGAGCTTAAATTTATTCTTGGATAAGTGCAAATCGGACAAGTTTTTACAAACAATGATGTCGGCAGGCAGTAAGGAAAGTTGGTTATTTTGCGCGTAAAAAGTTTGTAATTCTTTCCAATTACGAACATCTTTGGGCAAAATCTGCAACAGATTATTGTCAATGTTTAAAAAAGTTAAATTTTTTAACGCAAAAATCGCGGCGGGGAGTGCTCCGAGTTTGTTGCCGGCAAGGTCGAGGAGATTCAGTTTTTTTAAACTGTTCATCGGCGGAATTTTTGAAACAGTTAATTTATTATTTGCCAAACTTAAGCTTTGCAGTTTTGAAAGTTGGTTTATCTGCGCCGGCAAACCGGTCAAAACATTGTTGTCGAGATTGAGTTCGGTTAGTTCGCGGCAATCTCCGACCTCTTTGGGCAAATAAGTCAGTTGATTATCATTGAGAATTAAAGATTCAAGTTTTTTCAGTTTGCCGATTGAATCGGGTAATTTCTGTAAAAAATTGCCGGATACATTCAGCCTGCGAAGTTTTGCAAGCGAGCCGAGCGAATCGGGCAGCAATGATAATTTGTTTTCAGAGAGATATAAACTTGTCAATTTTGAGAGTCGCCCGAACTCATTCGGAAACTTATGCAACAAATTGGAGGACAGTTCAAGTTCTTCAAGATTGTTCAAATCCCAAAACTCAAGCGGCAGTTCGTGCAATTTATTGGCGGCAAGCGAAAATTCTTTAAGATTTTTAAGCTTTTTAATGCTTTTCGGAACAGTTTTGATTTGATTGCCCGACAAATCCAACTTGCTCAACAGCGGAAGTTGGGTGAGCATTTCGGGAAAAGCCGTCAAAGAATCGTTTGCAATTTTAAGAATTTTTAAGGCTTTTAAAGCAGCAAATTCATTCGGCAATTTGTGAATTTTATTGAAAGCAATAACCATTTCTTCCAATTTAACCAAATTTCCGATGGTTTTCGGCAGTTCGGAGAGTTCGTTTTTGTAAAAAAATAAGGTTTTTAAGGAAGTCAAATCACCGATGTCTTCATGCAATTCGCTCACGGGACACGACCAAAATGACAAATATTCGGGCTGATTCAATTCATAAATTTGGTCGGGTACTTTCTGAAAATTGCATCGGGTGAACTCTATTTTTCGCAGTTGAGCCAAATCGGAAAAATTGACGGGCAATTTTTTGAGCGGCGCGGAAATGTACAAAATTTTCAACTCTGTCAAGCCTGAAAATCGCTCGGGCAATTCCGAAAAACTCCCTCTCAAGCTCAAATATTGCAGTTGTTTTGCCTGCAAAATTTTAGGGTCAATGCTTGACACATTATCACGAATGCGCAGGGCGTTGTGTTCGGATTTAAAATTGTCGAGGTTTTCGGCGATAAAAAACTTTTCGCCTACGTCGCTGAGCAAATATTTTTTTTCGTTTTGGGTTACTTCCGCAATGCCGGAGGAAAAGTTGACGGCACTTTCATAACCTTCGCCGAGGTATTCGAGGTGCACGCCCTCCTTGTTGATAAAGTGAAATTTTTTAGACCTATTATAAGCTAAAGCAATACTGTCGTTGTAAAAAAACATTGCGCTGACCAATTTTTCATTTTTTTGCAAATGTTCTTCCGTTTTTAATTTTTCCTTCAAAACTTCATCTTTGGCTCTGCGTGCGATTGAGGCATTTTTTTCGGACTTAAAAATGAAAAATGCCGCGACAAAAAGAAGCAGGAAAGCCACGCCGGAGGCATAAAAAGTAACGCGAAGTCTTTTTTCCAACTTTGCTTTAATTGCCCTTTCTTTCCTTTCGGCGGCAAGAATTGCTTTTTCACTTCGGGCAATAAAATCTCTTTGCAAGTCGGTAACGGGCGGATTTTTTTGTTCATTATCGGCTTCTGTAAGCCATTTCTGCGCGCTTTCGTAGGCGGAACTGTTGAGCAAAAAATCATTATTTTTTCCGTTTTCGTACCATTCCATTGCCCATTGTTGCCACTTTGTGTGCGCTTGTACGTGCGCATAATCGCGGTCAATCGCCTGAATAAGCACCATTAGTCGTTCTTCAAACTTGCTTCTGTCATCAAATTTAGTCCAATGAATTTTAGCATATTCGGGCGAAATATCATTGATAATTTGCGGCGCGTTTTCGCTCTCGCGGTACAAAACAGGAATAAACCTTTTGCCGTTGACGGCTGCGTGCCGAATTTCGATATCGCAAAATTTAGAGGCGAGGGAATCGGGCGAAATAATGAACAAAAAATTGTGTGCAATCGAAATGCCTTTCAGAATTTCGGCATCAAAATCAACACCTTCGGAAATACTTTCTTGGTCAAACCAAGTCGTTTTGCCTGCTTCTTGCAAATGTCGGTTGAGTTTTCGGGCAAAATCGGCATCTTTTCGAGAGTAAGAAATAAAGACATCTGAAGCCGTGTGCGATTTTCGCAAATTCGATTCGGCAATAAAAGTGCGGTGCAAATCCGTCGGCGCGTGTTCTTTTCGCTGATTATTCAGATTGAGCCAATAATTTGCGGATTCGAGGTTATAGCCGCGCAGGAGCAAAGTCGGTTTTTGCAGTTGCCTTTGCCAACGCAACGCAAGCGAAAGGAAGGTTCGATGTTGCCGATAAAACTCCTCGTCGTCCGAAAAATTGCGGGTAATGCTGTCAATATCTTTTTTAAAATCTTCTTCGGTTTTATTATCCGTAAAATCAACAAACTGCAAATTTGCAATATTTTTCGGGAGCAAATATTCTTCAAAATGGTCTATTTTCAGCGGAATAATTTTTTTATTAAGGCTTAAAGCATAGTTCAATTCTTTCAAACACCATCGCGATGTGAGCGAATTTTTGCTCATAAAAAATAGAAAAAAGCTCGAATCTTCAATGCCGCGATTGATTTCTGAGGCAAAATCACTGCCTTTTTCTATATCTTCCGAATGTATCCAAGTCGTAAAACCTTCGCGCATGAGCAAGCGCATGACAGTTTTTGTGAGTTCTTTATCCGCAGCGGCATAGCAAATAAAGGCATCGGTCATTAAATTTTCGGCATTTTTGCGCGAATCGGAGAGAAAATCAATTTGCAAAGCGCAAGGCGAGCATGGGGCTTGTTCGCCGTAGGGAAAGCGGTAGGTAAGCCATTTTTGGGCTTTTTTACGTTCTTCACCGACCAATAAAAATTGTGTTTTTTGAGCATTGCTGTCCCAAATAAGCGCGTCCGCCAAAATTTCGGTGTGTTGTTCAACATAATCTTTGTGCCTTTCCAAAAGTTGTTGAAGCGCAAGAAAAACGCTGCTTAATTCGTCTATACTTTTTCCGAATTGCGGGATTCGACAATCTTGCAAAAAAATTAGATTATCATGTTCTCTGAAAAGATTTTCATATTCGGCAGCCCATTTAGCCATTTCCGCCACGTCTTCGGGCAAAATATTTTCTTTGGCGTGCAGCCAATCCGTTCTTCCGATGAGAAAATAAGCACGCGCAACGACATCTTTTTCGGTTTCCAAGATGACTTGCTGCTGCCCGTGTCGCTCATAAAAGGCTTTCATCATCGCCTTGTCAGCCTCCGCAACAGGTCTGTCCGTTCCGCTGACCCACGAATATTGCGCAATCGGAATGACTCTTTTGCCCAAAATTCGCGCATATTCAAGTTCGACAAGGCAATAAACCGACTCCATCGAACGCGGAGCTATCACAAAAATAAAATTGTGCGCCGTCTCAATGCCGTTTGAGATGCGCAAAGCATAATCTTCGCCGTCGGGAATATTGACTTTATCAAACCACGCATCAAAGCCGGCTAATTTCATCAGTCGGTGCAAGCGCGCTACGAAAGAGAGGCTTTCGCGGCGACCGTAAGAGATAAAAGCGTGTTTGAAAATCATTGTCGACGTTTTTTAGTGTCAAAGGGCAAATTTGAATAAAAACGCCAAAAAATGCAAATTTTTTCAAAAAAAAGTATGAAAAGAAAAATGTCTAAAACCTACTTTCTGCCTGAATTTTCTTCTTTTTCAACAATTTCTTCTTCCGTATGTTCCGTTTCCTGTTCCGCAGTTTGATTTTGGGGAATTGAAAAAGCCGGAGATTCAATTTTTTTCTCTTCTTGAACCACAGCAGGTTCGGCATTTATTTCCGGCTCAAAATAGCTGACTTTTATGCCGAATCGAGCGGAACGAGCGGAAGTCGGGTATTTTGAAAGGGCTTTGAGATGCGCCATTCCGATAAAATAACAAATTTTTCCGGCATCTTGACAGTTGCGCTGCCAAGCGATTAATTTTTCGTAACTTGTGTGGTCAATGAAACTGACTTCTGAAAAATCGAGGGTAATTTTATCGTTTTCTATGCCGGCAGCAATTAACTTTTGTTTTAATAAAATGAGGTTTGTAAAGGTGTACGAACCTGATAATCGAACTAAAATTTGCTTTCCGCCTTGCTTCTCAACAATCCACGCAGGGCGGAGAATGTGCTTAATTTTCGCGCCTAAAATAAAATTACTGACAATTTTAACCACAATTCCCGTTCCGATACCGAGCAACAAATCGGTCGCTAAAACCGCAACAATCGTAACAATGAAGATAAGGACTTGTTCTTTACCGATTTCGTAGGTATGTACAAATTCTTTCGGAGAAGCCAAACGAAAACCGACCATCACCAAAATACCCGCCAAAGCCGTAAGGGGAATTTGATTGATAATTGACGGAATTAAAAGAGTGCCCAAAAGGATAAAACCGCCGTGAAAAAAATTTGCCCAAGGCGTAACCGCTCCGTTGCTCACGTTTGCCGAGCTGCGGACGATTTCGGCGATTATCGGAATGCCGCCCAAAGCACCGCCGACCATACTGCCCGCGCCGACTGCTTTGAGGTCTTTATTGAGGTCTGATTGTCGTTTTAAGGGGTCTAATTGTTCAACCGCAGTCGCGCTCAGAAGCGATTCAACCCCCTGAATCACCGCAACTGTCAGTACGACTGACCAAAAATCAAAAGTTAAACTTTTGGAAAAATCCGGAAAAAACAAAAAATCTTCGGGCAAAGCAACTAAATAGTGCGCACCCAAGACATGGTCAAGGTCTCCGAATGAATAAAATCCCTCTTCTCCGACTTTTAAATAATTGCCGAGCAAAATTCCGACAACCACCACAATCAGCGGCGGAGGCAAAAATTTAAGGAAAGAAAATTTAAAAATTTGAAAAAAAGCTAATATAAAAATGCTTAAAAAGCCGATAAATGCGACATAAGGATTCCAATGCTCTACCGATTGCGGGATTTCAGAAACAAGTTCGAGCGTCGTTTTGCCCAAAGGACTTGCGCCGAGCACAAAGTGAATTTGTTTCGACATAATAATGATACCGATTGCGGCAAGCATGCCGTGAACGACGGAAAGCGGAAAAAAATCGCCTAATTTGCCGGCTTTCAAAAAACCCGCAATCACCAACAAAACACCCGCAAAAATTACAGCGGCAAGAAAATACGGATAGCCGACTGATGTATCGCCCTCCCCTAATTTTTCCGTAGCATTTAAAACAATAACAATCAGCCCCGCAGCAGGTCCGTTTATCGTTACATGACAACCTGAAAACAGAGAAACTACCATTCCGCCCGCAATCGCCGCAATCAAACCCGCACTCGGCGGCAATCCCGACGCAATCGCAATGCCTATCGAAAGCGGCATCGCAATCAGGGAAACAACAAAACCTGCCATTAAATCCTGTTTCCAAAATTTGCGAAGGGCGGTAATTCCTTTAGGATAATTATTCGTTGAGTTCATTCAAGTTTAAGAGCAATAGTAAGCAATCCCAAACAGCATCAATTCATTCAATTTCAAAACGCATGACAGCTCAAAAGGTTAAAAAAATGCAAGAAAATATCAATAATCATCGAAAACCCACTTCAATTCATTCAAATCAAATTTCTTTATTTCGTTGTTCAAAGGCAATTCGAGGCAGATTTTTCCGTCAGGCATAACATCTCGAATGATTGCAGAAATGTTTTGCCCCTCTGTTTCAAAATTACAAACTTTATTTCGACAATAAAGCGAATTTCGAAATAAATTTCTTTCGTACTGAATAAATCCCGTTTCGGCAAGTGTAAGTTTTTTTTCAAAATTAATACAAAAAAGATGCAAAACTGCTTCTCGGTCAAATTTTTTTCCGGAAACAAGCTGCATGGAAGTTGCATTTTTATGCTCAAAAAAATCTTGATTGACGTTCAAACCGATGCCGATGACCGTTCTCGACAAGTTTTTGCCTTGCCAAACGTTTTCCGTCAAGATTCCCGCAATTTTTTTTCCTGCGACAAAAATATCGTTCGGCCATTTTATCAAAATTTCTTTTTCGGGTAAAAAAAATTGCAAACTTTCACAAAGGGCATTCGCAGTAACGACCGAAAAATCAAACAGTTCTTCCGGTTGTTTTTCTTTTG